>NZ_LJHZ01000077.1:0-19536 GCF_001296055.1 Novosphingobium sp. AAP93 | reverse complement strand
CCCGCCCCGCCGCTCCACAGGCCATCTATCGGCTCGCTGCCGTCGCCGCCGAGCGCCCACACGGCGTCGCTGTTGCGGGCGAGCCATGTGCGGAGCTCGGCACGCTCGGGGCCATCGGGCAGGGCTTCGACCAGATGGCCGAGGTGATAGACGAACACGCCCTTGAACATCGGCCCATCCCGGCCGAGCGCATCGGAGGGTTCGGTCAGCAGCCCTTGCGGCGTGACCAACGTGCGCGTGGCTGCGAGGGCGGTGCGCAGGGCAGCCGTGCGGTATTGCGGATCGCCGGTGATCGCGGTGAGATCGCTGAGGCCGCCGAGCAGGACGCCCTGGTTGTAGGTGTAGCGCGGGGCGCCGTTGTTGCGGCACTGGGCATCGAGACCGTCGTTGATGAGGCCGTCCGGGCCGATCATCCCCGAGGCGGCGAACCAGCCCCAGATGCGTGAGGCCCAGTCGCGGTAGGCCTCCTGCCCGGTGGCGCGGTAGAGGCGGGTCGCGGCGGTGAGCAGCAGTTCGTTGGTGATCGCGTTCTTGTAGGAGTGTTTCGGGTCCCACCAGATGCCGCCGCCGCAGTGGTCGTCCCAGTGATCGGTGACGAGGCGGGTGAAGTTGCGGGCGGCCCAGTCCAGCAGTTCGGGGTCGTGGTCCACCTGCCAGGCATCGACGCTGGCGATCACGGCCCAGAGATCATCGTCGTTGAGATAGCGCCCCTCGCGGTTGCGCACGGCGGAGGCGATCCTGGCGGACCAGCGCGGGTCGGCGGTGCGGCGCTGGTAGTCGATCAGCACTTGGGTGATGGGGAAGCGCTGCCAGTCCTCGCTGGCGTTCCAGCCGCCGTCCTTGCCCCAGATGCGGTCGAGCGTTTCGGCGGCGGCGGCGGCGCGGGTTTGCCATGCGGGGGTTTCGGCGCGGGCCGTGGCGGCGGTGAGCAAGAAAAGCAGGGCGGCGAGCAGGCGCATCGGTCAGGCTGTCTCCCGGCGGCGGAACAGAAGTGCGCCGCTGACCAGCATGACCATCAGCCCGGCGAAGATCGCGGCGAGTTCGCGGTTGCTCCACGCCATCGTCACCAGCGCGAGGCTGGCCATGGCGAGCGCGAATGCGGGGGCGACGGGGTAGAGCGGGGCGCGGAAGGGGCGGGCGAGATCGGGCTCGGTGGTGCGCAAGCGGAACAGCGCGGCCATCGAGACGACGTACATGAGCAGCGCACCGAAGGCCGAGAGCGTGACCACGCTGGCGGTGAGCGATTGGCCCGCGATGCTGACGAAGGCGTCGCTGTAGATCGCGGCGATGCCGACCACGCCGCCCGCCAGCGTTGCCACATGCGGTGTGTTGAAGCGCGGGTGCAGGCGGGCGAACATGGCAGGGAGGTAGCCCGCGCGGCCCAATGCGAAGATCTGGCGCGCATAGCCCATGATGATGCCGTGGAACGAGGCGACGAGGCCGAACAGCCCGAGCCAGACCAGCATGTGCAGCCAGCCGCTGGAGGCGCCGACCGCGCGCTTCATCGCCTGCGGGAGGGGATCGTTGAGGCTGGCAAGCTCCGCCCAACTGCCCGAGCCACCCGCGAAGAGCATGACTCCGAAGGCGAGCACCGTCAGCGTGAGGATGCCGGAGATATAGGCTCGGGGGATGGTGCGGCGCGGCTGCTTCGCTTCCTCGGCGGCCATCGCGACGCCTTCGATCGCGAGGAAGAACCAGATCGCGAAGGGCAGCGCGGCGAAGATTCCGCCCACCGCGGTGGGGGTGAAATGGTCCTGCCCGGCCCAGCCCCCGGCGAGGAAGTTCGACCAGCGGAAGGCGGGGAGGACGACGGCCATGAACACGAGAAGCTCGCCGACCGCGAGGAGCGTGACGACGACCTCGAAGCTCGCCGCGATATGCACGCCCACGATGTTGAGCGCCATGAACAGGGCATAGGCGCCGAGCGCGGCATGCTTGGGTTCGAGGGCAGGGAACTGCACATGGAGATAGGCGCCGATGGCGAGCGAGATGGCGGGCGGGGCGAACAGGAATTCGACCAGCGTCGCGAACCCCGCGATGGCGCCGCCTATTGGCCCGAAGGCGCGGAGGGCATAGGCGAACGGGCCGCCCGCGTGCGGGATCGCGGTCGTCAGCTCGGTGAACGAGAAGATGAAGGCGATGTACATGGCCGCGACGGCCACGGTGGTGACGAGAAAACCGAGCGTGCCCGCGCTGGCCCAGCCATAGCTCCAGCCGAAGTATTCGCCCGAGATGACGAGGCCGACGGCGATGGCCCAGAGGTGGAAGGGGCCGAGGCTTTTCTGCAGATGGGGTTCGCTCATGCGCGGCTGGGGTCCTCGGCGGGGAGAGTGGGTGTCTGGTCGTCCTTGAGCGCGACGCCCGAAAGCTGAAGGCGCAGGGCTTCGCGCAGCAGCCAGCCGAGCGTGCGGGCGGCGTCTTCGGGGGAAAGGCCGCCTGCGCCGTGGATATTGGAAATGCAGTTGCGCTCGGCATCGCTGCGGCCGGGGCGGGGCGCGAAAGTCAGGTAGATGCCGAGGCTGTCGTGGACGCTGAGGCCGGGGCGCTCGCCGAGGATCATCACCACGACGCGGGCATTGAGGGCCTCGCCTACGGGATCGCCGAGCGCGACGCGGGCTTGCCGCGCGATGACGACGGGGCCGATGGCGAGATCGCCAAGCTCTGCGGCGCAGGCCTTGAGCAGCGTGGCCGCGCCTGCCTGCACGCCGGTCGCGGAAAGGCCGTCGCCAATGACGAAGGCCACGTCGCAACGGGTCCCTGCCTCGGCCAGCAGCGCGGCAGACCGCTCCGACAAGCGGCGGCCGAGATCGGGGCGGCGCAAGTAGGTGGCGCGGTCCGGCGCGTCGCTTTCCACGTGCAGCACCGGCAGCGGGGCGAATTCGGCTTCGAGCGCGGCAGTATCGAGCACGGCGTGGACGGCATCGCGCGCGCGGGCGTGGGCGAGTTGGAAATCGAGCACTTCGCCGAGCGGCAGGGCATTCCCGACGCGGCCGAGCGCGATGCGCGCCGGAGTTGTCCGCCGCAGCCGCGCCCATAGTTCGCCCGGCACAACCTCGCTCAAGCCATGGTCTCCGCGATCTGGCGCACGAAGGGCGAGGCGCCGTCTGCCAGTGTAAGCAGCGTGCCGTCCGGCGCAGCGATGCCGACCGCTTCGAGCCATGCCTCGAATTCAGGCGCGGGGCGCAGGCCCATGACGTGGCGCAAGTAAAGCGCGTCGTGGTTCGAGAGGCTCTGGTACGAGAGCATGACGTCGTCGCTGCCCGGCACGCAGATGAGGAAACGGCAGCCCGCGACGGTGAGCAGCGTCATCAGGCTGTCCATGTCGTCCTGATCGGCCTCGGCATGGTTGGTGTAGCAGACGTCGCAGCCCATCGGCAGGCCGAGCAGCTTGCCGCAGAAGTGATCCTCCAGGCCCGCGCGGATGATCTGCTTGCCGTCGTAGAGGTATTCCGGCCCGATGAAGCCGACGACGGTGTTGACGAGCAAAGGATCGAATGCGCGGGCGACGGCATAGGCGCGCGCTTCCATCGTCTGCTGGTCGACGCCGTGGTGGGCATTGGCCGAGAGCGCGGAGCCTTGGCCGGTCTCGAAATACATCGCATTCCGGCCCACCGTGCCGCGCCCGAGTGCCTGCGCGGCGGCATGGGCTTCGCGCAAGACCGCGAGATTGATGCCGAAGCCCGCATTGGCGGCTTCGCTCCCCGCGATGGACTGGAACACCAGATCTACCGGCGCGCCGCGGTCCATGATCGTCAGTGCATTGGTGACATGGGTGAGCACGCAGGTCTGCGTCGGGATCGCGTAGGCCTCGCGCAGTTCATCGAGCATGCGGATGAGCGTGGTGGCGGCGGAGACGCTGTCGGTCGCCGGGTTCACCCCGATCACCGCATCGCCGACGCCGTGCAGCAGGCCATCGAGCACAGCGGCGGCGATCCCGCGCGGATCGTCCGCCGGGTGGTTGGGTTGCAGACGGGTGGAAAGGCGGCCGGGGAGGCCGATGGTGGTGCGGAAGGCCGTGACCACGCGGATCTTCTTTGCGACCGCAATCAGGTCCTGATTGCGCATCAGCTTGGAGACGGCGGCGGCCATTTCGGGGGTCACCCCGCGCGCGACGGCGGCGAGCGCGGCTTCGTCTGCCGCTTCGCTCAGGAGCCAATCGCGAAAGCCACCGACGGTGAGGTGCGCGATGGGCGCGAAGGCGGCGGCATCGTGGCTGTCGATGATGAGGCGGGTGACTTCGTCGCTTTCGTAGGGGACGACGGCGTCGGAGAGGAAGGTCTTGAGCGGCAGATCGGCGAGGACCCACCGTGCCGCGACCCGCCGGGTTGCGCTGCTTGCGGCGAGGCCGGCCAGTTCATCGCCCGAGCGGAGCGGGCTGGCGGCGGCGAGGACGGCCTTGAGGTCCGCGAAGCTGTGCCGCTGGCCGCCGAGATCACAGGTATATGGCAAGATCGCGGCCCTCCATGGGGCGATGGTAAGCCGCGATCTTGCTGCAGCGCAATGGAAGTTTGGAGAACTTACTCCGGAATGCGCCAGCGGATCACGTTGGCATAGCGGCCGGTGACCAGATCGCCGTTCTCGTCGCGCGCTGGGGTGAACTGCGCACGCTCGCTGACTTTGGCGCAGGTCGCGGCATCAAGCGAGGCGGAGCCGCTGGAGCGGGTGATCCGGCAATCGCGCACGCGGCCATCCGGCCCGATGGTCACTTCAAAGCCTGCTGCACCCTGCTCGCCGCGTCGGAGTGCTGCGGTGGGGTAGTCGGAATCCGAAACCCAGCGGCCCGGCATGCCGAGTGGTGCTGCGGCGCGCGGGGTGAAACGAGGGCTTGGTGATGCGGTCGGCTGCAGCGGTGGCAACGTGCCCGTTCCGAGGCCGCTTCCGCCGGTCGGCAGCGGAGCGATGTCGATGTGAAAATCGGTATCTGGCTGGGGCCGCAGCGGCACATACGGGTCCGGCATCGGCAGCCTGTCATGCGGATGGGCCGAAGGCTGCACGGTCGGCTCGGGACGCGGCGGCGGAGGCGGCGGCATGTAGTTCCACGTCTGGAGCGACTGACGCTTGATCTCCTGGATGATCCCGCCGGCAAAACCAGTCAGCAGCGCCACGGCCATTACGCCGTGGACCACGCCGACACCGGCCAGCGCCACGATCCGGCGGCGGTTTGTTTCGGGAGTACCATAAGCCATGCATGCTCTCCTCGGCTGTGCCGGACAGCCCGGGTTGCGGTGGAGAGCAGCGGGAACGAAACGAACAATCCCGATGCAAGCAACACGGGCCGTACGACGTTATTATGGTATAACATTACCACGCATCCGGAGGCCTTGCGAGAACAATCTCAACCGCATTGGTGGAGTTTTAAGTCTCGAAGTGCAACGGATGGCCGTCAGCCGCCGCTGTTCACGTAGTCCCACACTTTGGAGATCACGACCGAGCCTTCGCCGACTGCCGAGGCGACGCGCTTGACCGAGCCCGAGCGGACGTCGCCGACCGCGAAGATGCCCGGGTGCGAGGTGGCGTAGGGCGATGCGGCGCCTACCGCCGGCCCGGTCTTCACGAAGCCTTTGTCGTCAAGCTCGACCAGCCCGGAGAGCCATTCGGTATTGGGCGCGGCGCCGACCATGATGAACAGGGCGCGGGTGGGAATGTCCTGCGTTTCGCCGGTCTTCGAATTGCGCAGGGTCACGCCTTCGAGATGCGCCCCGCCATGGAGCGCGATCACTTCGGAATTGTAGTCGATCTCGATGCCGGGATCGGCCTCCAGGCGTTCGGACAGGTAGCTCGACATCGAGAGCGCCAGCGAAGGCCCGCGCACCACGACATGCGCACAGCGGGCGGAGCGGCTGAGGTACATCGCGGCCTGCCCGGCGGAATTGCCGCCGCCGATGATCACGGCCTGCGTGCCCTTGCAATAGCGCGCCTCGATCTCGGTCGCGGCGTAGTAGATGCCCGCGCCTTCGAATTCGGCGAGGCGGGGGATGGGCAAGCGGCGATACTGGACGCCGGTTGCCACCACCACGGCCTTGCCCCGCACACGTTGTCCGTTGTCGAATGTGGCACAAAAGGCGCCATCTTCCAGCTGTTCGAGCGCAGCGACGCGGCGCGGGAGGGCGAAACGAGTGCCGAACTTCATCGCCTGCACTTCGCCGCGCCAGACGAGGTCGCCGCCGGAAATGCCGGTGGGGAAGCCCATGTAGTTCTCGATCCGGCTGGAGGTGCCCGCCTGCCCGCCGATGGCGAGGTCCTCGATCACCAGCGCGCAAAGGCCTTCCGCGCCCGCGTAGACCCCCGCCGCCACACCGGCGGGGCCGCCGCCGACGATCAGCACGTCGAAGGCTTCGTCGTACTGCAGCTCGCGGTTGATGCCGAGGAGGTGGGCGATCTTGTCGGGCGTGGGCTGGGTGACGACCGTGTCGCGGCCAAAGATCACCGCCGGGACCGAGCCCTCGATCGAGCAGGCCTGCGCGGCGGCGAGGGCTTCGTCGGTGCCGAGCTTGAGCGAGCGATAGGGAATGCGGTTGCGGCTGGCGAACTGGGCGACGCGGCGGACGGCGGCGTCCTCGTGCTCGCCGATCAGCTGGAGCGAGCTGTCGCGCTCGTCGAGCTGGCGGCGGCGGCGCGCGGCGAGCACGGTGATGACGATGTCGGACATTTCGGGGATCTGCGCCATCAGCGCCAGCATCGCCTCGCGCGGGACTTCGATCACCCGCGTATCCTGCGCCGCGCGCATCGCCATCGAGACGGTGCCGCCGCTGAGGAAGGAAATCTCGCCCATGAACTGGGTGGGGCCGAGCGTGGAGGGCAGGTGGCGTTCGTCGGTGATCGGATTGACCACCTCGATTTCGCCTTCCTCGACATAAGTGAACTTGTCGGCGGGGTCGCCGGGGCGGGCCATCATCGTGCCTGCGGGGTAGAACTGCACCGTGCCCGCGGCGCGCAAGGCCTCGACATGGCTGTCATGAAGCGGGGTGCGCTGCATCGCGCGAAGATCGGCGCCGATTGATTCCATGTGCGGTCGGGTCCTGCTGTGCGCCGGGCGGCGGGCATGCGCGGAGTCGCGCGGCGGGAGCATACCGTAACGCTGCATTGCAGCGCTACAGCCGCATGGCACGCTCAGGCGAGCGGCGGGAACGAGGCGACGACGTTGACGGCAAGGACCGACACCGAGACGGCAACGGATACCAGGCGGGATCTGAACGACATGATCGGTGTTCCTTGGCAAGAGAGTTGGCGGGCGCCTGCGAGGAGAGTGGGAGCTGCAGGCGCCCGCCTCCCGGTGTCAGGCCGCTGCCGAAGCTACTGGCCGCGCGGTGACGACCGGGAAGTCGATCTCGGTCTGGAAGGCCGAGTTGACGTAGTTGGTCCAGGTGTTGAGCGCGACGTGCTGGACGATCTCGAGCAGCTGGGCATCGGTGTAGCCGGCCGCACGGACAGCCTCGACATCGGCGGCGCCGACATGGCCGCGCGTCTTCACCAGCTGGACGGCGAAGCGGACCGCGGCATCGGCCTTGGGATCGTTTGAGGCGCCGTTGCGGTTGGCGGTGATCTCGGCGTCGTCGAGCTTCGAGACGTTCTTGCCGAGGTAGGTGTGCGCCGAAAGGCAGTAGTCGCAGCCGTTGACTTCGGCGACGGCCAGCGCGATCCGCTCGCGGGTCTGGGCAGGGACCTTGCCCTTGGCCAGCGCGCCGTTCATCGCGAGATAGCCTTCGAGCGCGGCCGGGCTGGTGGCGACCAGGCGGTGCAGGTTGGGGACGGTGCCGAGCGCCTTGTTGACGGCTTCGAGCAGCGGGCGCGAAGCTTCGGGGGCATCGGCAACCGTTGCGGCAGTGGGGATGCGGGACATGGGATTGACCTTTCCTTGGGTGCGGCCCGGGGGGAGGGTGGCCGCTGAGGAGGAGGTAGGCCCTTTCGCCGGGTGACAGTATCCGCTACCTTGGCAATGCTTCCTTCCAGAAAACGGAACTTTGAAATGGACCGGTTCGAGGCCATGCGCACCCTGCTTGCCGCCGTCGACGGGGGCAGCCTGTCCGCCGCCTCGCGCGCGCTGAACACGCCGCTGCCGACGATCAGCCGCCGGGTTTCGGACCTCGAAGCCCATCTCGGCGCGCAGCTGCTGGTGCGGACGAGCCGCAAGCTGATCCTGACCGAGGCGGGCGAGACCTTCGTGGCGGCGACGCGGCGCGTGCTCGACGATCTTGCCGATGCCGAGCGTGCGGCGAGCGGGGAATACCGGGCGCCGCGCGGGGAACTGCTCGTCACTGCGCCGATCATGTTCGGCAAGCTCCATGTGGCGCCGGTGATCCACGCCTTTCTCGCCGCCTATCCCGATGTGACGGTGCGGCTGGTGCTTTCGGATTCGAACATCGATCTCGTGGAAGCGCATGTCGATGTGGCGCTGCGGGTGGGGCAACTGCCGGACAGCGATCTCGTCGCGCGCCGGCTGGGCGATATCCGCTGGGTGGCCTGCGCCAGTCCGGCCTATCTGGCGCGGCGCGGCAGGCCGGAGCAGCCGGAGGATCTCGCGCAGCACGATTGCATCGCGTTCGAGGGCCTGCAGACCATGCGCAGCTGGCGCATCGGTTCGGGTGCACAGGCCCGCACGGTGGAGATCGTGCCGCGCTTTTCAGCCAATACGGCGGACGCGCTGATCGATGCGGCGATGGCGGGCGTGGGCGTGGCGCGGATCATGTCGTATCAGGCGGCGGCGGCGGTGACCGATGGCCGGCTTGTGCCGCTGTTCACGGACCGGGGCTGCGAGGCCGTGCCGGTCCATCTCGTGCATCGCCGCCAACGCAGCCAGCCTCTCAAGCTGCGCGCTTTCCTCGATTTCGTGGCGCCGCGCCTGCAGGAGGTGCTGGGCGAAGTGGCGGGCTGCTTCTCGTAAGAAACGAAAGGCCCGGCCACCGGGGAACGGGATGGCCGGGCCATGGGCGCCGATGGGGGAGCAAAGGCGCCCCGGGGTATGGGCTGTGCGCCTCAGGCGAGCAGGGCGTTCACCCGCGCTTCGGCGGTGACGAAAGCGGGGCGCGCCGCGAGTTCATCGAACCAGCGCTGCAGGTTCGGGCGGTTTTCGAAGTCGATCCCGGCGAAGGCGCGGCGCCAGAACCAGCCCCAGTGCGCGATGTCGGCGATCGAGAATTCATCACCCGCCACGAAGCGCTGGCCCGCGAGCTTGGCTTCGAGCAGATCGGTGAGGCGGTAGGCCTCCGGCGTGAAGCGGGCTTGCGCGCCTTCGTTTTCCGCCCCGCGTGCCCAGCCGGCGTTGCCGAAGTTCGGGCTCAGCGCCGAGGCGTGGAACAGCAGCTGCTCGAACACGCGCGCCCGCGCGGTGCCGCCTGCGGGCAGCATCGTGCCGGTCTTCTCGGCAATATAGACGAGGATCGCGGCGCTTTCGGTGAGGACGAGCTCGCCGTCCGGACCATCGGGATCGACCAGCACCGGTACCTTGGCATTGGGATTGAGGCTGACGAAGGCGGGATCGCGCTGCTCGCCGGCGCGGACATTGACGCGCACCAATTCATAGGGAAGCCCGGCTTCCTCGAGCGCGAGGGGAACCTTGACGCTGTTGGGCGTGGCGAAAAGATGGACCTGGATCATCGTGAACTCCTCTCGAATGGGTCGGGCCGCTGCCCTGAAACGACGTATGGTCCATGCGGCGAAGGCTCAGTAGCCGCGCTGCTGCGATAGTGTTCATTCCTCGCGGGAATGATTGGCCTTGCTGGCTGAGACGCAAGAAAGGCCGCAGCGGGGTCTCCGCGCGGCCTTGTTTTCCAGACGAGCAGTTGGTGGTGTCGGCGCTCAGCCGACAGCGGCGATCATGCCTTCGGCGAGCCAGCGGCCCAGCAGCGTTCCTGCGGTGGTGACTGCGGCTTCCTCGCCCAAGGTATCGGCGAGCCGCGCGCAGACGGCGGCAAAGCCTTCGCCAGCGGCAGACCATGCGAGGACATCGCGCTCGTGCGCTTCGGCGCGGCGGAAGACCGGTTCGAGGCCCTGCCGCCAGACGAGCAAGGCTGTGCCGCGCGGCGCCATTTCCGCGGGCGGAGGCGTTTCTTCTGTCGCGAGCGCCTGCCAGATCTCGTCCGCATTGGTCCGGATCGGCAGCACGAGCAGCGAGGGCACCGGGTGAATGACGGCGGTCTCCCAATCCGCGACCGAAAGTCCTTCGGCGCAGAGCGCGTAGCTGTCCATCCCGACGAAGACCTGGCCGACCGTCCAGTCGATCAGCGCGATCTCGGCGACTTCGGGATCATCTGGCCACAGCGTCGCGACGAAGTCGGTGAAATCCTCGCCATAGGCATCGAGCGTCCAGCTCGAAGGCGGGCGCGCATCGATGTAGCGCGCGGCGGCCATCTCGAAGTCTTCCTCGCCGAGCCAGAGCACGAGGCGCTGGAAGGTTTCGGCAAGGCTGGAGACGAGCGCGGTGCGGTAGTTGTTCTGGTAGACCGCCGTGCCGGGACCGCCGCCGAGTGCGGCCGCGGCGCTGTCTTCGCCGGTCACCAGCCAGTCGCGGAAATCGCGCTGCAGGGCGAGCAGGCTCATGCCGCGATCCTTTCCGCCGCCGAGTCCGCACTGATGCTGCGGGCGACATCGAGTTCGGCGCAGAGTTCGTCGAGTTCGGGAATGTTGTCGTCGCGCTCGATCATCGTCGGCACCGGACCAGCGAGCGCCATCGCGGCGCGATAGAGCGCCCAGACTTCATCGGGCACCGGCTGGTCGTGCGTGTCGATCAGCAGGTGTTCGCCCTGCACGTGGCCGGCAAGGTGGATCTGGCCGACCGCATCCATCGGAATGCCCGCGAGATAGTCCTCGGCGGCAAATCCGTGGTTCTGCGCGCTGACGTAGATATTGTTGACATCGAGCAGCAGGCCGCAGCCTGTCCGCCTGGTCATTTCGGCGAGGAATTCCCACTCGGTCATGCCGCCGGGAAAGGCGATGTAGCTCGAAGGGTTCTCGAACAGCATGCGGCGGCCGACCGCTTCCTGCGCGCGGTCGATGTTGCGGCAGACCACCGCGAGTGCTTCCTCGGTATAGGGCACCGGCAGCAGGTCGTGCGAATTGAAGCCGTCGATCCGGGTCCAGCACAAGTGGTCAGAGACCACCGCGGGCTCCATCATGTCGACAAGGCGGCGAAGTTCGGTGAGGTAATCAGATCTGAGGCCGTCGGCCGAGCCGATCGACATCGAAACGCCGTGCAGCGCGAGGCGGTAGTTGCGGCGCGCCTTCATCAGCGTATCGAGCGGCTTGCCGCCTGCGATCATGAAGTTTTCCGAGATCACCTCGATGAAATCGACGGGCGCGGTGCCGTCGATATAGGACCGATAGTGCGGCCTGCGCATGCCAAGGCCAAATCCGGCCAGTTTCTCAGACATCGCGCGCCTCGGTCATCAGGTGTCTCGTGAAAGAGAGGGGTACTCGCAAAAGAAGTCCGGGGCTCCCGGTGGCGCCGGGGAGGGGATGCGGCGCCAACTGGGCAGTGGGACTGGGAGCCCCGGCCAAGTCTAGGTAGCGTCAGCCGTGAGGGTGGGTCGGCTGAACTGATCGAGAATTACTTCTTCTCGGTCAGGCTACCACCCTGCGCAGCGCAGGCCTTCTTGGTCAGGGCCTTGAAGCCCTGGCCCTTGCATTCGTTCTGACCCTTGCAGCTGTGGGTGCCGGCGGCGCAGTCCGACGTGCCCTTGCAGGTGTTCACGCCGTAGCAGTGCACGACCTCGGCCGACTTGCCCTTGGCGATGGCGGGGGTGGGAGCAACTGCCATGGCGGCAGCGATGAGGGCAGCGTTGGCGGCGATGGCGAGGCCGGTCTTCAGGGTGGTCATGGTTCGTCTCCGTATGTGCGCCGGAATGGCGAGGTCGTATTCGCCTGCCTGCAATCTGCGGTTACAGGCCGCACATATTTTTTTGGCGTGACGATCGAATTTTGCCCTCAAGGGCGGTTGCGCATCAGCCATTCCCGAAAAACCGAGAGGCCTTCCGCAAGATTCGCCCGGCCGAAGCCGATACGGAAATGGTCCTGCGGCACGGGGCCCAGATCGGACCGATATATGCTCGATGGCAGCAGCAGCACGCCGGTTTCCTCGACCAGCCGCTCGGTTAAGCGCTCGACCCCATCTGCCCCGTTGTAGCGGATGAAGGCGACGCAGCTGCCATCGGGGCGGCGCCAATCGAACAGGCCGGGGAAATCGGCAAAGAAGCTGTCGAGCAGGCCGAGATTATGCTGCGCGAGATCGCGGTTGCGCCCGACGATCGCCGCGCGCGCCTTGAGCGCGATCTCGGCGAGCAGCTCCGAGGGCGCGGAATTGCAGATCGAGAGGTAGTGCTTGTAGCGCTCGCAGCTCTGCAGGAAGGCGCGGTCCTGGCAGGCGAGCCAGCCGATGCGCAGACCGGGCAGGCCATAGCTCTTTGACATGACATTGAGCGACACGCCGCGTTCGTAGACATCCGCGACTTGGGGAATGCGCGCATCCGGGCGATGCTCGATCAGGCGGTAGACTTCATCGCTGAACAGCCAGATCCCTTGTTCCCGGCAGAGTTCGACCAGGGCGGCGAACACGTCCTGCGAAGGGATCGCGCCGGTGGGGTTGTTGGGGAAGTTGATCGAGATGAGCTTTGTATTGGGCCGCAGCGCCGCGCGCACCTTGTCGAGATCGAGCGCCCAGTTCGCATTTTCATCCAGCGCGACCCCGGTCACCGCGCAGATCGAGAGCGGGATCGTCTCGGCGGCCTGATAGTTGGGAGTGATGACGATGCAGTGGTCCTCGGGCTGCAGCAATACGCGCATCGCGACATAGATGCCTTCTTCCGCGCCCGCGAAGCACAGCAGCTGGTCGGTGGCGATGGAGTCATAAGTGCGGGCAATCTGTTCCAGCAGCGGTTCGGCGCCGAACGTCTTGGTATAGCCGAGGTGCAGGTTGTCGAACCGTTCGCGATCGTCCGCAGATGCGTGCGAAAGCAGCTGCGAAACCGTCATGCTTTGCGCGTCGGACGCCGTGAGATGATACTTCGCGGCAAACTCCCACTTCGAGAAATATACCTCGAGCGCAAAATTCCGCATCGGTCGTGTGTCCTTTCAAGGCGGTGATTTGCCGGCCGGCTCTCTAGGGTCCAAACTCAATCAGGGCGCGTTCGAGGTTTGAGGCAAAACGGCTCAGTGCAAGGCGGGAAGGCGCAGGGATATGTCAATATCTCAAGCCTTCCCAACGCAGCAATGGGCCGTTTTGGTCAAACCCCTTCGGGGCGACCAAATGGCTTCCATCTCGAGCCAAGGTGCCCTTGGAAAGGCAACCAGCCTTGCCCGCGGGCACCTTGGCCCGATCTGTTCGCCATTTGGCCGCCTCGAACGCGCCCTGATTGAGTTTGGACCCTAGGATCTGTGCTGCGCCGGGTCCAGCCGCGCGCAATAATTGCTGCGGGCGTTGTAACCCTGCTGCGGCAAGCGGCGAACTGGTCAACGTGGCCGGCGCGAACATTTCCGGACACAGGATGAGGCAGCGCTTGATAACCCGCTCCTCCGTCCTTGGTTTCCAGACCGGACCATCATGGTCCGCATCATTCGAAAAGGATTGTACCATGAAGATCACTGCTTCCGCTCTCGCCGCTTCGATCGCCCTCGGCCTAGTTGCCGGCGCTGCCCACGCAGCCGACAGCAAGCCCGCCATGGAAAAGTGCTACGGCGTCGCCAAGGCTGGCAAGAACGAATGCGCCGCTGGCCCGGGCACCAGCTGCGCCGGCACCTCGAAGACTGACTATCAGGGCAACGCCTGGACGCTGGTCAAGGCCGGTACCTGCACCTCGATCAAGACGCCCAAGGGCAACGGTTCGCTGACCCCCAAGGCGCACTGATCGGCCTGCGTGACGGCGCTGCCTCCGGGCGGCGCCGGAGCGCGCGCCGGTTCATTCGAGGTATTCCCGCATGACCGCTCTCGTATCCGTCTATAACCGGCTGGCCGAGCTGGCCGGGCGACTGCTGCCCGAAACCGTGCTGCTGCTGGTGGCGCGGCTCGGCATCGCGGCGGTGTTCTTCGAGTCCGGCCGAACCAAGGTGGAAGGCTGGCTGACGATCACCGACAGCACCTACTACCTCTTCGAAACCGACTACAAACTGCCGTTCGTGCCACCGCATCTGGCCGCCCATCTGGCGACCTATCAGGAGCACCTCTTCCCGATCATGCTGGTTCTCGGCTTCGGTACGCGGTTCGCCGCACTGGGCCTGCTTGGCATGACCACGGTGATCGAGGTCTTCGTCTATCCGGATGCATGGCCGACGCACCTGAGCTGGGCGGCGATTCTCCTGCCGCTCATCGCCAAGGGCGGTGGAGCACTCTCGCTCGACCGTCTGCTGCGCCGGGGCTGAACCCGCGCCGCCTGCTCCGCGCAGCGACCGGCCTGTGTTGTCCGGGGACGTGTTCCCCAAGACAAACGGGCCGGTCTTGCGGGGCGCGGGCAAAGATGCAACGAGGCCGGGAGCCGTCAGCCAGTATTCTGGCGGTACGGTCCCCGGTCGGTTCTTTTTGCGGGTGGGGGCCGTGCAGCAAAGGAAGTGCGATGCCCCTCGATCCGGACGAGCCGTCCATCGAACAGACGATCGAGGCGCTGGTCGGTGATCTCCGGCCGGTCGCACCGCTGCGTCTGTGGACCGGGGTTCTCGTCGGCCTCGGCCTCACGGCGCTGGCTGTCGGCGGAGTATGGCTCGTTTTCGGATTGCGCGCCGATGTCATGGCGATGCACCCGGCGCCGATCGTGGTCGCGCGCGGGGCGGCATTGCTGGCTGGCGGCCTTGTCCTGCTCGTTGCCGCGCTGCGGGCCGCAGTCCCCGGACGCGGTGATGAAGGCGCGACGGCGCTTGGAACGATGATCCTGGGGATCATGCCGATTGGCCTGATGGGCCTGCTCCTTCAAGGCATCGTGGCACGGCAGCGACCGAGTTTTGCGGAGCTTACGACCCACATCACCTTGCGCTGCTTTTGCATCGCGCTGGCGGCATCGCTGCTTGTGGGCGCAGGGCTCATCAGGTGGATGCGCCGTGCCGCGCCGACCGACATCGTGCGCGCCAGCTGGCTCATCGGATGGGCTGCGGCCGCGCTGGGCACTTTCGCCTACAGCCTGTTCTGCCCTTCGCAGACGATGGCCTTCGTCACCGCAGTCTATCCTGCGGCCATGCTCGTGGCAGCGACTGTCATCCGTTTGGCCACGCCGCCTTTGTTGCGCTGGTAAGCTCAGCGCGCAAGCAGCGCGGCGAGCACATCGGCCGGTTCCGGCCGTTCGCGGAAATCGACATTGGCATAAGCGAAGCGCACGCGGCCGGCCGGATCGAGCGCGAACGTTGCCGGGACGGGCAGGAACCCGCTCGGCGAGCCATAGAGATCGTGCATGTCGATCCCGTTTTTCGCGTAGAAATCGAGCAGCGGATCGCCCGCGAAGAAGGCAAGGCCCAGCGACAGGGCGACGCCGTGGTCGACATCGCACAGCACCTCGGCAATGTCGGCGTCCGAAGATGCACCGAGCAGCGCGCCGAGCGCCCGCGCACCGCCGCCGGTCTCACCGGTCACTTCGACAAAGCGCACGCCGGCCCTGGCCAGTTCGGGGAGCATTTCGGCCCAGGCGGAAACTTCATGCACGCAATAAGGGCACCAGCGCCCGCGGCTGAAGTTGACGATCACCGGTCCCTGATCGAGCAGATCGCCCAGACGGCGATAGCCGCCGTCCGCGGTAGGGAGCGAGAAATCGGGGAACAACTCGCCCACTTTGGGCGCAGACGATCCCACGCCGGCCTCGCGCAGCGCGATCACGATCTCGTCGAAAAACGGGCTGATCGCCGCAAAGCGCTGGCGGATCTGCGCCAGCTGCGGTGCCAGCGGAACGGGTGAAGTCGGGACGTCCATCATGCTTTCATAGGGAGAATTGCTGCGCGGGGGAAACGCCCTGCGGTGCATCGAGTCCATGCGCAGTCCCTATGACTCCTCCGCCGGTGCTTCGCCGGTGGCGCGTGCCCAATCCTGCGCCCGGGCCACCCGCAGGAACGCTTCGGCGGCGACCGAGCGGCGCCGACCCGAGACCGATGCCAGCACGAACCGCGTCTCGACCGATCCGAACGGCAGCAGGATCGCCGACAACGGCGGCGCGGCGAGGCTGCGCGGGGTCCAGCCGCAGCCAAGCCCGGCCTGCACCATCTGCCGCAGCTGCGTTGCGCCCTGGGCCTGGTGCCGCACATCGATGGCAGCGCCGCCTTGCGTGGCGATCCGGGCGAGCGCGGCGCAGCCGTCACCCGCCAGATCGATCCAGGTTTCTTCCTCCAGCATGGCCGGACATGCGGGGGGCGCCATGGCGAAGGGGTGATCCGGGCGCGTGACGATGCACCAGGCATCGGCGAACAGCGGCCAGCAATCGAGGCGCTCAGGCGTCTCCTCCGGCATTTCGACGATCACCAGATCGAGTGACCCGGCCATCGCCATTTCCAGCAATTCGCGCGAGGAGCCGCTGGCCAGCGCCAGTTCCAGCCCTGAAAGGTTCTTGCCGAGTTCCGCCAGCACGTGCTCCAGCATGGCATGCTCGACGGTGCGCGCCACGCCGAGCGAGAGCGGGGCAATCTCCGCACGTCCCATGCCGCGGGCCATCTGCTTCGCTGTCTGTGCCGCTTCGAAGCTGCGCTCGAGATGGGGCAGCATCGCCTTGCCAAGCTCGGTCAGGTGGGTGCGCGCGCGCTCGCGCCGGAACAGGGGAGCGCCGAATTCCTCCTCCAGCTTCTGGATCGCCTTGGTCAGCGAAGGCTGCGAGACGTTGCACTCGATCGCGGCGCGCGTGAAGTTCAGCAGCCGTGCTGCGGCCAGGAAGTACCGGACCTGATGCATTTCCATGGCTGCGTTGCCTTGTGCCTGCAATCGCCACATGGACCGAGCGCGGCTGCGGCACTGACTGGTGCTGCAACCGCGGCAAGCGTGGCTGAATTGACTTGACAACAATGAGCGTCAACCGCGCTTGCCGCAAGAAGCGCAGATCACATATGATTTATCCGGAACCAGCAAAGAACGGCGCCAAAATGGATCGTAATGGTGCTGTACCCGCATCGTCCGATCGGGCAGGAGCAAACCGTGAACGATATCACCGGCTGGATGCGTACCTTTATAACAGTGGCCGATGCGGCCAGTTTCAGCCGCGCCGCAGCGCGTCTCGAATTGCCGCAGTCGACCGTCTCGCGTCAGGTCGGCGCGCTGGAGCGCCATCTTGGTGCCGCGCTGCTCAAGCGCACGACACGCTCGATCGCGCTGACCAGCGAAGGTCAAGCCTACTACGAGGCGGCCCTGCGTGCGCTTGCGGCCATCGACGAGGCCGAGGCTTCGGTCGGTCTCCATGGCGCGCTGGGCGGGCAAGTCCGGTTGACCGCACCGCTCACGCTCGCGCAATCGCGCCTCATCGGCATGCTGGCGGATTTCCAGCGGGTGCAGCCGCGCATCGAAGTCGACCTCAGGGTATCCGATCACGCGCTCAACCTGATCTCGGACAATCTCGATTTCGCGATCCGCGTCGGGGCGATCGGAGACAGCCGCTCGATCGCGCGGCGGATCGGCGTGGCCCGCCGCGTGATGGTGGCATCACCCGAGTATCTTGAAGAGTATGGCGTGCCGCACCAGCCGTCAGACCTCGCTGCGCACAACTGCCTCAGCTACTCGCTCCTCGCGACCGGCAACAAATGGGTGCTCGGCGATCTCCCGCCGGTCGACGTCAGCGGGACTTTCCGGGCTGACAGCCCCGATGCCTTGCGCATTGCGGCGCTGACCGGGATCGGTATCGTGATCAATGCGCGCTGGCTGTTCGAGGAAGATCTCGCAAGCGGCCGCCTGATCGAAGTGCTGCCCGAGCATCCCCCGGCTGACATGCCGATCCACCTCGTCATGCCGGCCGGGCGCTACGTCGCCGCGCGCGTTCGGGCGCTGGCCGATCATCTGATCGCCGCCTTTGCGGCAGACCCGCTGCTGCGTTCGACCTGAAGGATTGTAACGAACCGTCAGGCTCCCGCGAACCGCAGTCAGCAAGGCGGGAGCAAATGAAATGGCTGGTGCAGTTGGCGGCGATGCCGCAATCGAAGGCAGACGCCCGCAAGTCGTGATCGTGGGCGGCGGGTTCGGCGGGCTGGCAGCGGCCAAGGCGCTGGACGGCGCGCCGGTCGATGTCACGCTCATCGACAAGCGCAACCACCACCTGTTTCAGCCGCTGCTCTATCAGGTGGCGACCGCAGGCCTTTCACCCGCCGATATCGCCGGTTCGATCCGCGCCATTCTCGCGCGGCAGAAGAACGTGCGCGTGCTGCTCGACCGCGTCTACGGCGTCGATCAGGCATGCCGCCGCGTGATTCTGGGTGATGGCGAGCCGCTGGCCTATGACTGGCTGATTCTCGCCACCGGCGCCACGCACAGCTATTTCGGCCGCGACGACTGGGCGCCCTTCGCGCCGGGCGTCAAGACCATCGACGATGCCACCGCGATCCGCCGCCGGGTGCTGCTCGCCCTCGAACGCGCGGAGACCGAGACCGATGAGGACAAGCGCAAGGCGCTGCTCACCTTCGTGGTGATCGGCGGCGGGCCGACCGGTGTCGAGATGGCGGGGGCCATCGCCGAGCTCGCCCGGCAGTCGGTGAGCATGGATTTCCGCCACATCACGCCGCATTGCTCGCGCATTCTGCTGCTCCAGCGCGGCGACCGGGTGCTGCAATCCTTCCCGCCCGCGCTCTCGGAAAAGGCGCGCAAGGGGCTTGAAGAGCTGGGCGTCGAAGTGCGACTCGATGCGGATGTGACGCATATCGATGCCGACGGCGTTGTCGTCGACGGCGAGCGGATCGATGCCGGCACGACGATCTGGGCCGCAGGCGTCATGGCCAGCCGCGCGGCGGAATGGCTGGGCTGCAAGGGTGATCGGGCCGGACGCGTGCCGGTGGATGCCGATCTCCATCCGGCGGGTGATCAGGCGATCTTCGTGATCGGCGATACGGCCGCCTGCACCGATGCGACCGGACGCGCGCTCCCGGGCGTGGCGCCGGTTGCCAAGCAGCAGGGCCAGCATGCGGCGCGCGCGATTCGCGCGGCGCTGCATGGCCGCACCGTGCCGCCGTTCCGCTATCGCGACTACGGCAACATGGCGACGATCGGGCGCAGCCGCGCGATCGCGGATTTCGGCCGTTTGCGCGTAACGGGCCTCGCGGCCTGGCTGCTGTGGTGCGTGGCGCACATCTGGTTCCTGACCGGGCACCGCAATCGTATCTCGGTCGGAATAACCTGGCTGTGGAGCTACCTCACGTACCAGCGCGGAGCCCGTTTGATCACCGGCGATGTGGCGCCAGACCTGCCTGCAACGCGCGAATTGGCTCCTGCATTGCACCGAAATCGGGCGGTAATGCCTAAATTTATCCCTGCAGAATAAGGACTTGATGGCACTCATTCCCGGCATGCATTGATAATATAACCACGTGGTGCGTGGTCGCCTTGACTGCACTCGGGCAGCTAGCGTCCGCGCTCGTGGTGTAATTTCCGGTGTAGGCGATGGTGTATTCCGG
>NZ_LJHZ01000076.1:0-39613 GCF_001296055.1 Novosphingobium sp. AAP93 | reverse complement strand
GATGCGGGCCGCCAGCCGCTGGATTGCGGCATTCGGAGAGGCGGGTTCGTCGTGGTCCATTGCCGCGCCGCCTATAGTTGCGCTAGTGCCCAGTGCAAGAGCCGTCGCCCTCCCGCTTTTGCGCGCGGAGCAAACGGCCGCGGGAGCGTATTGGTGAAGGCACGAGTTCTGGCAGTCTGCGTCCTCTTGGTGGTGGTGGCGATATTGGCTTTGGCATGGATCATGGGGGATACGCAGCCGACGCGCTGGATCGAGACGCCCGTCGCGGCGCCGAGTGCAAAGGCTCCCGCATGACAATTCGCGGCGTTCGCCTTGCGGTGCTGACTTGCGCGGCGATCGGTGCGCTCTCCGCCATCGCTGTCACGGCGCAGGAATCGCTGCTGCCGCCGGGGTTTGACGACAAACCGGCCGCTCCGTCGCGCAAGCCGCAGACCGCGCCGCGTCCGGCCGCGAGCAGCGCGGCGCCCTCGGCCAAGCCATCGGCGCCCGCCACGATTACCGTGCAGCGCCCGTCGTCCTCGCCCACCCCGCAGGTCGTTGCGGTTCCGCAGGTGCAGCCTATGCCGGGCGCGCCCGCACCGGCGGTTCCCGTCGCAGGAAACAGCCTTGCGGATATCGATCCGGCGCTGATCGACCAGCTTATCGCCAGCGCCAAGCCCAAGGCCGATATTCCTCCGCAGGCCCAGCGCAGCCTGTCGCGCGTCGGCTTCTTCGATCAGGCGGACGGCGGTTTCCCGGCGGTTTCGAGCCACTATCTCAACGGCCCCTTCGTTGCCGGGCTGTTGACCGCCATGCGCGGCGATTTCGTCTCGCGCTGGGGGCACATCCTGCTCCGCCGCGCGCTGGCGAGCCGGCTTGATACCCCCGTCGGGATGAACGGGGCAGAATGGGCGGCGCTCCGGGCGAACGTGTTGCTGCGCATGGGCGAGGCCGATGCCGCGCGCGCGCTGGTGCAGGAAGTCGACAGCGGGTTCTACAGCAGGACGCTGGAAGACGCCGCGATGGGCAGCTTCCTCGCCACCGCCGATCCGGTGGGCCTGTGCCCGATCACCGCTTTGACGGCGGCGGGAAGGCCGGGCTGGGATTGGACACTGACCCGCGCGATCTGCACCGCTTTCACCGGCGGGGAGGGCGCGCCAGCGCTCGCGGTGCTCGACAATGCGATGCGCAAGGGCACCGCGGCCAAGATCGATATCCTGCTGGCCCAGAAGTTCGCGGGAGCAGCCAGTCAGGGCCACCGCGCGGTGAAGATCGAGTGGGCGGGCGTAGACAGCCTGACACCGTGGCGTACGGGGCTCGCCCTCGCCACCGGGCTCGAGCCGCCCGAGGCGCTGCGCAGAAAAGCTGGCGCGGCCTATGCCGTCCTCGCGGTGCGCGCGCCGATGCTCCCCCTCGCTGCCCGCGCCGAGGCCGCCGATATCGCCGCCGAACGCGGAATTCTCTCGGCCGCTGCGATGGTCGATCTCTACAGCGAGATCCACGCGCTGGACGAGCCCGACAAGACCTGGGGCCCGCTCGCCGATACGCTGCGCAGCGCCTATCTCGCCGCCGATGTGGCCGACCGTCTCTCCGCGATCCGCAGTCTGTGGGGCGATGCGAGCGATCCGGACCGCGCCTATTCGCGCCTCGTGCTGACCGCCTACGCCTCGGCCCGGATCACCCCGAGTGCGGACCTTTCGGGCGATGCCAAGGGTCTGATCGCCTCGATGCTGACTGCAGGGCTTGATCGCAATGCGGTTCGCTGGGCCAGTATGGTTCCCGTCGGCAGCGAGGCCTGGGGCCTGCTCGCCCTGTCTGCACCCGCGAAGTCTGCCGCGATCAGTGCCGATACGCTGGCTACCTTCCAATCGGATGATACCAGCACCGGCGGTCTGCGCTCGCGCTTCCTGTTGGCGGGGCTGATGGGGCTTGGCCGGGTCGATCCGGCAACGGCGCGCCGGGTTGCCGGTGATCTGAAAGTCGATTTCGCTCGTCAGACCCGGTGGACCCGCGCCATCGATTCCGCCGCCGCCTCGCAGAACCCGATGCTGGTGGCCTTGCTCGCCGGGTTCGGCATGCAGGGGACGGGCTGGGACAAGATGACGCCGCTGCATCTCTACCACATCGTCGCCGCGCTGCGCCGGGCCGGGCTTGAGGGCGAGGCGCGGATGATCGCGGCGGAGGCCGTGGCGCGGGTCTGATCGGGTGAGCGATCCGATCGCCGCCTTTCTCGCCATGCTCGCCGCCGAGCGCGGTGCCGCCGCCAATACCATCGCTGCCTATGGCCGCGACCTGCACGCGGCGCGCGAGGAAATCGGCGATCTCGTGGGGGCGGACAGCGATGCGCTGGCCGGTCTTGCCGAAGCATGGCGCGATCTGGCTCCCTCCAGCCTCGCCCGCAAGTCCTCTGCGCTGCGGCAGTTCTACGGCTTCCTTGCCGACGAAGGCCTGCGCGACGACGACCCTTCTGCCGCGCTGCCACGACCGCGCACCCGGCGTCCCCTGCCGCGCTTGCTGGGGCACGGCGAGATCGGTGCGCTGTTTGCGCTTGCCGAGCGCGAAGCCGCATCGGGGGAGGGCGCGCGCATGCTGGCGCTGCTCGAATTGCTCTACGGTTCCGGATTGCGCGCAACCGAACTCGTTTCGCTCCCGCTGGCCGCGGTCCCGCGCGATGCGCCGTTCCTGATGATCACGGGAAAGGGCGGGCAGCAACGCATGGTGCCGGTCAGCGCGCGGGCCAGTGCGGCGCTGTCGGCTTGGCTGGCGCTGCGACCCAAGGGTGGGCGCTGGGTGTTTCCCAGTCCGCGCGGCGGCCATTTGACCCGCGTACGCCTGTTCCAGCTGCTGCGCGGTCTGGCGCTCAGGGCCGGGCTCGATCCGGAAAAGGTCAGCCCGCACGTGCTGCGCCATGCCTTTGCCACCCACCTTCTGGAGGGCGGGGCGGACCTGCGTGTACTGCAGACCCTGCTCGGCCATGCCGATATCGCAACGACCCAGATCTACACCCATGTCGACGCCGCGCGGCTCGTGGCGCTGGTGAACAGCCGCCATCCCCTTGGCCAAGTGGCGCAAAACCCGGCGCCAGAGGTTGACCCGGCGGCCTGCCAGTCCTAGCGCGGCGCGGATGATTTCCTATCTCGAATTCGAAAAGCCGATCGCCGCGCTCGAGGCGCGCATCGCTGAGCTGCGCGAAACCGCGCAGACGGGCGCGCTCGACATCACGTCCGAGATCCGCCGGCTCGAGGCCAAGTCCGCCGAACTGCTTGCCAGCACCTATCGTTCGCTGACGCCGTGGCAGAAGACGCAAGTCGCGCGCCATCCTTCGCGCCCGCATTTCCGTGACTATGTGAGCAAGGCCTTCACCGACTTCATGCCGCTCGGCGGTGATCGCAAGTTCGGCGAGGATCACGCGATTGTCGGCGGCTTTGCCACGCTCGAAGGCCGCGCAGTCATGCTGATCGGCCACGAAAAGGGCCACGACACACAGAGCCGCATCCGCCACAACTTCGGCATGGGCAAACCCGAAGGCTACCGCAAGGCGGTGCGCCTGATGGAGCTTGCCAGCCGGTATGGCCTGCCGGTCGTCACGCTGGTCGATACCTCGGGCGCGTTCCCGGGCGTCGAGGCGGAAGAACGCGGCCAGGCCGAAGCGATTGCCCGCAGCACCGAGGCCTGCCTTGCACTTGGCGTGCCGATGGTCGCCGCGATCGTCGGTGAAGGCGGCTCGGGCGGCGCGGTGGCGCTGGCGAGCGCCGAGCGCGTGCTGATGTTCGAGCACGCGGTATACTCGGTGATCTCGCCCGAAGGTTGCGCCTCGATCCTCTGGCGCACGGCCGAAAAGGCTCCCGAAGCGGCCGAGGCCATGCGGATGACGGCGCAGGACCTCCTCGGGCTCGGCGTGATCGACCGCATCGTGCCTGAGCCGGTCGGCGGCGCGCATCGCGATCCCACGGCTGCCGCTGTGGCGCTGGGCAGCGCGATTTCCGCTGAGCTGACAGCACTCGCCGGCAAACCCGCCGATACGCTGCGCGCCTTGCGCGCCGAACGGTTCCTTCGCATCGGCGGCTGACCGCCAGAGCCTGCTTCCCGCTCGAAATGCCTCTGGCCTTGCCGCTCCCTGCAAGGCTAGGTTAGCGTCGCGTTACTGCGGCGCGTGATGCGGCGCTGCGGGCACTGGGGAGAAACCATGAACAACCGCTCGTTCCGCGCCATTCTGCTTGCCGCCGGTGCCGGAAGCCTCGTTCTGGCAGGCCCTGCCGTGCCGACTTCGCGTGTCGATGCGCAGGGGGCGGTCAGCACGATCAGCGCTGCGGACAAGGCGGAAGGAGCCAAGGCGCACCCGCAGCTGCTGGCCGAGTTCGGCGGCGCTGTCACCGGCCCGCAAGCGAAGTATGTCGAAGGGGTCGGCAAGACCATCGCGTTCCAGTCCGGCCTCGGCAATGCGCGCAGCGACTTCACCGTCACGCTGCTCAATTCCCCTGTGAACAACGCCTTCGCGATTCCGGGCGGTTATGTCTACGTGACGCGCCAACTGACCGCGCTGATGAACAACGAGGCGGAGCTGGCGGGTGTGCTCGGCCACGAAGTCGGTCACGTCGCCGCCCGCCATTCGCAGAAGCGGCAAAGCGCGGCGACGCGCAACACGATCATCGGCGTGCTGGGTTCGGTGCTGGCAGGCGCGGTGCTGGGCAATTCGGCGCTGGGCCAACTGGGCCAGAAGATTTTCTCGACCGGCAGCCAGCTGCTGACGCTCAAGTACTCGCGCGGGCAGGAGACAGAAGCGGATTCGCTTGGCGTGACTTATCTCAAGCGTGCCGGTTATGATCCGCGCGCGATGGGGACAGTGCTGCGCAGCCTTGCCCAGCAGACCGCGCTCGATGCCCAGCTGACCGGCAGCACAGACAAGGTACCGGAATGGGCCAGCACTCACCCCGATCCTGCCTCTCGTGTAACCGCGGCGCTTGCTTTGGCTGGATCCAATGCGCGCGGGATGACCAACCGCGATGTATTCCTGAGCAGCGTTGATGGCCTGACCTACGGCGATGATCCCAAGCAGGGTGTGGTCGACGGGCGCAAGTTCATCCACCCGGGCTTCCGCATGAGCTTTCAGGCGCCGCAGGGCTTCTACCTCGTCAATGGCACGCGCTCGGTTTCGATCAGCGGGCAATCGGGCAAGGGCGAGATGTCGACTGCGCCTTTTTCGGGCAACCTCGATGCCTATGTCAGGTCAGTCTTCGCCGGTTTGTCGGATCAGCAGCGCATCGCGCCGGATGATGTGCGCACGACCACGGTCAATGGCATTCCGGCGGCCTACGGCATGACCCGGGTCAACACCAGTGATGGCGTGCGCGATGTCGTCGTGTTTGCCTATGCCTGGGGGCCGGGACAGGCTTTCCACTTCACCACGATCAGCGCGGCCGGGCAGGCGAATGCATTCGACCCGATGTTTTCCTCGATGCGGCGGATCACGATCGGCGAGGCCGGGGCCGTACGCGCGCGGCGGCTGATGGTGCTGACTGTAAAGAAGGGCGACACCGTTCAGTCGCTCGCCCGCCGCATGGCCTACGATGATCGGCCGCTGGACCGCTTCCTTGTGCTCAATGCCCTCGATGCCAAGGCGGCGCTGGTGCCAGGTTCGCGGGTCAAACTGATCGTGTATTGATACAAATCACTTCGCCGAACACGAAAAAGGGCAGACTTGCGCCTGCAAGTCTGCCCTTTCCTGTTTCTGGCCTGGAAGCTTAGAGCTTGCCGTCCGACGAGTTGTTCATCTGGGTCGAAACCAGGTTGAACGTGTTGGAAAGCGAGTTGCCGAGCGCGCCCATGGCGGTGATCGCAGCAACGGCGATGAGCGCGGCAATCAGGCCGTATTCGATAGCGGTGGCGCCGGTTTCATCAGCGAGGATCAGGCGAATCTGCTTCATTGTGTAGGTCCCTTCAAACAGTTTTCGGGTGACGCCTGTCGCGTGATCCGAACCGGTGACCTGCTTTGGCAGCATAACCATCCGATATCTGTGGTCTACGGTAGAACACTTATCATTCTGTAAATGCAGAACCGGATCGATCGGAATATAAATTGCCGACCAAGGGCTTTGGGAAACCAGAAAAGCGAGACACAGTCACCTGTTCTCTAATGAAATATCTAAAAAGAGCGACTGCAATAGAGAGGACTGATTAATCCAAAAGAACTATCGCTATGCCATCGCGCACGAATAGGGGGCGTGGAATACCACGCCCCCATTCTGCGTCTTGCTTGCCGTCGGGTCGGGCTTAGAACGGACCCTTGCCGTCGGAGGCGTTGTTCATCTTGGTCGAAACCTGGGTGAACGTGTTCGAAAGCGAGTTGCCGAGCGCGCCCATGGCGGTGATGGCGGCAACCGCGATCAGGGCAGCAATCAGGCCATACTCGATGGCCGTGGCGCCTTCTTCATCGCGAAGAAGTGTCTTGATAGTCGTCATGCGAATGGTCCTCCACCTGGCAGCTGTCGCCGCCGTCGTGCTCTTTCGCTCCACACAACCCCCCGGTCGTACGAAATTGCGAGTGTCAAAATATCCGGCATTCCCTGACGAATCGTAAACAGCCCTCACCTTTGGTTTAAGTACCGGCCGTGCGTAGGCAATTGCGGGGCGGAAAGGCGAATCCGCGCCGGTGCCCGCATGTGATGAAGCCAGCTTACTTCTTCGCCTTGGTGAAGTTTGCATCGATCGTGTTGTACATCGTGAACAGCGAGTTCACGAACGCGCTCATCCCGAAAAACATCGTCATTGCAATGACGCCGATGAGCAAGCCATACTCGATGGCGGTAGCGCCGGTGTCATCCATCAGTGGCTTTCGGACAAAGTCCCACATCAATCGGAGTTCCCCTGTCCGCATCTAGGTACATTCTAGGATAGGCAGGGCTAACAAAGTATAAATGGAAACTACCGGCATGGAAGCGCCGCCGACATTGCTGACCGTCGTGGCGCTGGCCTTGGTCGACAGCGCGGATCGCGTGCTGATGCAGCGCCGTCCGCATTCCCGCGCGCACGGTGGACTGTGGGAGTTTCCCGGCGGCAAGGTCGAACCGGGCGAGGGGCCTGCCGCCGCACTCGTTCGCGAGATTGCCGAGGAACTGGCGATCAGCGTCGATGCGGTGGATATGGTGCCGCTGACCTTTGCTGCAAATCCTGCAAGCGAGGGGGGGAGGCCACTTGTCCTTCTGCTCTATACCTGCCGGCGCTGGCAGGGCGATCCGGTCCCTGAGCCGGGAGCGGAACTGCAATGGGTGAATGCGCCGTCACTCTCTGCACTTCAGATGCCGCCGCTCGATGTCCCGCTCGCAGCCGCATTGCAGTGTCATCTAAAAAAGCTTGATTAGGACCGGATAGGGGGTTGCCAAGCCCGGAAGGCGCTTCTAAAGGCGCCACTCCAACGCACCCGTAGCTCAGCTGGATAGAGCATCAGACTACGAATCTGAGGGTCGGACGTTCGAATCGTTCCGGGTGCGCCATTTTCCTTCATCACCGTGATTTTGCACTTTGTTGCAGCGCTTTGGTGCGCACGTAACCGTGCGGCATTTTCTGTCGAATAGGTATACGCAAGCCGCAAGGCGCAAGCCTTGGGCGTTGCGGATTTCAGGCACTTGGTCCTATAGCGGCGCTTGCAGCGCGCCGTTGAACCGGTGTGCCGCTACGACATCTGCCCTCCCCAGGCTGCCAGACAAGGAACACCGCATTGGCCCAACCTGCCAAGCCGCGCGCAACCAAGGCGACGAAGCCCAAAGCTGCGCCCGCCGCCGCTCCTGCAACTGCACAAGAGGATGAAGCGACCTTCGCGCTACGCAGCCTCCAGCAGGCCCACGCGAACAACAAGCGCTTCGACGCCAGCGACGAGGAACTGCTGCACTTCTACGAGCAGATGGTGCTGATAAGGCGATTCGAGGAGAAGGCTGGCCAGCTCTATGGCCTCGGCCTGATCGGCGGCTTCTGCCACCTCTATATCGGGCAGGAAGCCGTTGCCGTCGGCCTGCAGTCGGCGCTCAAGGAAGGCCACGACAGCGTCATCACCGGCTACCGCGACCACGGCCACATGCTGGCCTACGGCATCGATCCCAAGGTGATCATGGCCGAACTGACCGGGCGCGGCGCGGGCATCAGCCGCGGCAAGGGCGGCTCGATGCACATGTTCTCGACCGACCACAAGTTCTACGGCGGCCACGGCATCGTCGGCGCGCAGGTGCCGCTGGGTGCGGGGCTTGCCTTCGCGCACAAGTATCGCGGCGACGGCGGCGTGTGCATGGCCTATTTCGGTGACGGTGCGGCCAACCAGGGCCAGGTCTATGAAACCTTCAACATGGCCGCCCTGTGGCAGCTCCCCATCGTCTTCGTGGTCGAGAACAACGGCTATGCGATGGGCACCGCGGTCAAGCGCGGCTCCGCTGAAACCCACTTCCACCGCCGCGGCACGGGCTTCCGCATCCCCGGCATGGACGTCAACGGCATGGATGTGCTTGAAGTGCGCGCCGCCGCCGAGGTTGCGCTGAACTATGTCCGCGCGGGCAATGGCCCCGTGCTGATGGAGCTCAACACCTATCGCTATCGCGGCCACTCGATGTCGGACCCGGCAAAATACCGCAGCCGCGAGGAAGTGCAGGAAATGCGCGACCATCATGATCCGATCGAAGGCGCCAAGCGCGACCTCCTGCTGCGCGGCGTGAGCGAGGACCGCATCAAGGAGATCGACAAGCGCATCCGCCAGGTCGTCGCCGAAGCCGCCGATTTTGCCGAAAGCTCGCCTGAGCCGGCCCCGGCCGAACTCTATACCGACGTGCTGGTGGGGACCTACTGACATGGCGATCGATCTGAAGATGCCCGCGCTTTCCCCGACGATGGAGGAAGGCACGCTTGCCAAGTGGCTGGTGAAGCCCGGCGATACCGTGAAATCCGGCGACATCATCGCCGAGATCGAGACCGACAAGGCCACGATGGAATTCGAGGCGGTCGACGAAGGCGTGATCGGTGAGCTCAAGGTTCCGGAAGGTACCGAAGGGGTGAAAGTCGGCACCGTGATCGCCACGATCAGCGGCGATGATGAACCGGCTACCCCCGCAGCGGCACCGGCTCCCGCTCCGGTCGCCGCCCCGGCACCCGCACCCGTTGTCGTGGCTGCTCCGCCGCCGCCTCCGGCCCCGGTTGTCGCGCCCGTCGCTGCGGTTCCTGCCGGCACCGCGATGGTCGCCACCACGGTTCGCGAAGCCTTGCGCGATGCAATGGCAGAGGAGATGCGCGCGGACGAGCGCGTCTTCGTGATGGGCGAGGAAGTCGCCGAATATCAGGGCGCCTACAAGGTCACGCAGGGCCTGCTCGAGGAATTCGGGCCGCGCCGCGTGATCGATACCCCGATCACCGAATATGGCTTCGCCGGCATCGGCACTGGCGCCGCGATGGGCGGCCTGCGTCCGGTCATCGAGTTCATGACGTTCAACTTCGCCATGCAGGCGATCGACCACATCATCAACTCGGCAGCCAAGACCAACTACATGTCCGGCGGCCAGATGCGCTGCCCGATCGTGTTCCGAGGCCCGAACGGCGCCGCAAGCCGCGTCGGCGCGCAGCACAGCCAGAACTATGCGCCGTGGTACGCCTCGGTCCCCGGTCTCGTGGTGATCGCGCCGTACGATTCGGCGGACGCCAAGGGCCTGCTCAAGTCCGCGATCCGCAGCGAAGACCCGGTCGTCTTCCTTGAGAACGAGCTGGTCTATGGCCGCACGTTCGACGTTCCGGCGCTCGATGACTACACCGTGCCGATCGGCAAGGCCCGCACCATGCGCGCTGGCCGCGATGTGACCATCGTCAGCTATTCGATCGGCGTCGGCCTCGCGCTCGAAGCCGCGGAGAAGCTCGCGGCGGAAGGCATCGAAGCTGAAGTCATCGACTTGCGCACGATCCGCCCGCTCGACAAGGCGGCGGTGCTCGAAAGCCTTTCGCGCACCAACCGCATGGTCGTGGTCGAGGAAGGCTTTCCGGTCTGTTCGGTCGCCTCGGAAATCATTGCCATCGCGATGGAGGAAGGCTTCGATTATCTCGACGCCCCGGTCCTGCGCGTCTGCAACGAAGACGTGCCGCTGCCTTATGCCGCCAACCTCGAGAAGCTTGCGCTGGTCGATACCCCGCGGGTGATCGCGGCGGTCAAGAAGGTTTGCTACCGCTGAGTTCACCGGATCTCGAGCTGAGCCCACCCGAAAGGCTCGCGGTGCTCTACGCGCCGCGGGCCTTTCAGGCTTTGTGGGAGGGGTTCCTCCTGCTCGACAGGCGGCTTGCCGATGCCGCGAAGGAAGGGCGCGATCCGCTGATGATCCAGCTGCGCCTTGCCTGGTGGCGAGACCGGTTCGACCAGCCTGCCTCCGCATGGCCGCAAGGCGAACCGCTGCTGGCCAAGCTGACAGCGTGGGATGCCGAGCGCGGGGCACTGCGCGGCTTTGTCGATGGCTGGGAAGCGCGCATTGTCGGTGAAGATGGCGGAGCCGAACTGGGCCGCGCGCGGGTCGAAGCCGTTTGCGCCTTGGCCCGGTTGAGCGGCGTTAAGATCGACGATGACCTTCGGCAGGCCGCTGCCGAGTGGCTGGGTATCGAGCCGCCCAAGCGCCGCACGCCGATCCTTCCCGGTGCGATGCGCCCGCTCGTGATCCTGCGCGGCATGGCGCTGCGCGAAGCGGTGGGTCGTCCGGGCGGGCCATGGCGCGATTTCCTTGCGATCCTGCGCCTAGGCCTGCTTGGCCGCTAGAACTCCCGCCAAATCGGCAGGACTTGCCCCTGCCGCGCCCGCGCATTGCAGCCTAACCTAGGAGTATTACCTGGGAGGCTCGGCATGAACCGAATGCTCGTTGGCGCGCTGGGCGCCTTGTTGCTCGTGGCGTCGGGCCTGTTCTGGTGGCAGGGACGTGCTGCGGTCACCCCGCCTGCTGCGCCGAGCCAACTTGCGCTTGCATCTGCGGCCCCTGCCGAGGAAGCGCTCCCGGAGTCCGAGGCAGGCGATGCGGTCGGTCCGGGCCTGCCCGAAGCCAGCGAACAGACGCGCGAGCAGAAGCGCTTCGACCGGCTCGACAAGAATCGCGATGGGAAGATCACCCGAACCGAAATGCTCAGTCCGCGCGTCAAGGACTTCCGTAAGCTCGATGTCGACGGCAACAACCTGCTGACTTTCGACGAGTGGTCCGTCGCCACCGACAACCGCTTCAAGGCTGCGGACAAGAACGGCGATGGCAGCCTGACGCGCGAGGAATTTGCGACGACCAAGCAGAAGAAGGCGAAGAAGCCGACCTGCAAGTGCTGATTGGGTTCACGCAGAGACGCGGAGAAAGCAAGAAGGCGCGGAGTGGTTGCGTTCGCGGCGAAGCCGCTTCCTGTCATCGATTTGTTGCGGGGTGGAATCGGATTACAGAAGGTCTGCAGCGCTTGCCTCTTTCCTTCTCTGCGCTTCTCTGCTTCCTCCGCGACTCTGCGTGAACCCTCCTAAACCACCTCGGGCAGCCACTCCGCCAGATCGGCCTTGGCGCGTGCGGTATAAGCTTCCTTGCGCTGCTTCTTCTTCGTCGAAGGATCGGGCGGCGGAAACAGGCCGAAGTTGACGTTCATCGGCTGATAGGTTTCCGCTTCGGCATCGCCGGTGATGTGAGCGAGAAGCGCGCCGAGCGCGGATGTGCGTGGCGGCGCTGACCAACCCCGGCCCGCCACCTGAGCCGCCGTCATCAACCCCGCCAGCAGACCCACCGCGCCGCTTTCGACATAGCCTTCGCAGCCGGTGATCTGCCCGGCAAAGCGGATATGCGGCGCAGACTTCAAGCACAGCTGGCGGTCGAGCAAGGTCGGTGAATTGAGGAACGTGTTGCGGTGCAGGCCTCCAAGCCGCGCAAACTCGGCCTGTTCCAATCCCGGGATCGTGCGGAACACGCGGACTTGTTCGGCATGCTTCAGCTTGGTCTGGAAGCCGACCATGTTCCACAGAGTGCCGAGCTTGTTGTCCTGCCGCAGCTGTACCACGGCATAGGGCCAGCGCCCGTTCGGATGTTCCGGCGTTGCCCAGTGCGGATTGTCGAGGCCCACCGGCTTCATCGGCCCAAAGCGCAAAGTCTCTGCCCCGCGCGCGGCCATGACCTCGATCGGCATGCAGCCGTCGAAGTAGGGCGTGTTCGCTTCCCACTCCTTGAATTCGGTCTTGTCTCCGGCGAGCAGTTCCTCGCGAAAGGCTTCGTACTGCGCGCGCGTCATCGGGCAATTGATGTAGTCGCGCCCGTCGCCGCCCATGGCCAGCGAGGCCTCCGCGCCCTTGTCCCAGCGCGAGGCCATCCAGGCGATGTCCATGTCGATGCTGTCGCGGTAGACGATGGGGGCGATGGCATCGAAGAACGCGAGGCTCTCCGCGCCGGTCGCCGCGCCGATGCTGGAGGCGAGGGAAGGGGCGGTCAGTGGCCCCGTCGCGACAATGGTCAGGCCTTCCGACGGCAGCGTGTCCACCCGCTCGCGCACGATTTCCAGCGTCGGCTGCGCGGCAAGCATGGCCTCGACTTCGGCCGAAAACACCTCGCGGTCCACCGCGAGCGCGGACCCTGCCGGAACACGCGCCTTCTCCGCCGCCGCCATCAGCAGGCTGCCACACTGGCGCATCTCGTAGTGGAGGAGGCCAACGGCGTTCTTCTCGTCATCGTCGGAACGGAACGAGTTGGAGCAGACGAGTTCCGCCAGCCCCGTGCCATTATGTGCCGCCGTGCTGTCGCCGCCGCCCCGCATTTCCGAAAGCCGCACACGGATGCCGCGCCGCGCGAGTTGCCACGCGGCCTCGCTCCCGGCCATGCCGCCGCCGATGATGTGTACCTGATAAGTCACGAGCGCCGCATTGGCATTGCGTCACCCGCGCGGCAAGTCCTAGGGGAGTGGCAGGAAGGGAACGGAAGAGCATGCCGCAGCGCGCCTTGATCGAACAACGCCCATGGCTGCTCGCCAGCCTGATCGCAGGCATCAGCTACTGGTTTGTCGCGGGCAGCGCGATCCCGGGCCTCTACCTGATCTTATGGAAGGGCGCGGGAGTCGGCCTGCTCGCTGTTTACGCCTGGCGCCACCACCCGGTGGCCGACGCACACCGCATCGCGGTTGTCATGGCCCTTGGCTCGCTCGGCGACATGATTCTTGAAGTGGACTTTACCTTCGGCGCCCTGGCGTTCCTGCTCGGGCACCTCGTCGCCATTGCGCTTTACCTAAAGCACCATCGCCGCGTGATGAACCCGGCGGAGCACCTTGCAACCGCCGGTCTGCTGCTGGCCATCCCCATCGTGAGCTTCGCGCTGACCCGTCGCCCGGAGGTTGCTCTGTACGCTCTGGGCCTCGGCGGCATGACAGCGGCGGCCTATGCCAGCGACTGCCCGCGCAGCCGCGTGGCGCTGGGCGCGACGATGTTTGCGGTGTCCGACCTGTTGATCTTCGCGCGCATGGGGCCAATGGCGGAAAGCGCGGTGCCGCACCTGCTGGTCTGGCCACTCTACTATTTCGGCCAGTTCCTGATCACTGTCGGCGTGATCGGCGCGCTGCGGCGAAAAGGCGCGTTCACCGCGCCCTAGGCATCAGGGCAGGACGACCGCCCCATCCGCATCGCGCGCCAGCGGCCTATGCGCCGTCACCGCGGAAAGCGGCAGGGGCGCGTAGATATGCGGAAACAGCTGCCCCCCGCGCGATGGCTCCCATTTCACCGCAGTGCCCAACGCTGTCAGGTCGACCGCAGCGACATGCAGTCCGGTCTGCCCGGCGAAGTGCTTGTTTACGGTTTCGGTAACCTGTTCTGCGGTAGAAAGGTGAATGTAGCCGTCCGCCAGATCGATCGGCGCGCCTAGGAACACGCCGTCCGTGAGCAGCACGTTCATCTGCTCGGCGGTCAGCACCTTGTAGGCAAGCACCTCAAGCTCGCTCACGCTTCAGCTTCCCCTTCCGGCTCGCCTTCCTCCTCGGCCAGACGCACCGCGCTCACCACGTGCTCGTCGCTCGAGACGTTGAACAGGCGCACGCCTGCGCTGCCGCGCCCGATGACCCGCAGCGATTCCAGGGGCAGTCGGATCAGCTTGGCCTGATCGGTCACCAGCATGAGCTGGTCGGCCTGTGTCGCCGGGAAGCTCGCCACCACCGGCCCATTGCGTCCGATGTTGTCGATATTGGTAATGCCCTGCCCGCCGCGACCGGTGCGGCGATACTCATAGGCCGAAGAAAGCTTGCCATAGCCATTGGCGCAGACGGTGAGGATGAATTGCTCGCGCGCCTGCAGTTCGGCCATACGCTCGGTGCTGATTGAAGGTTCGCCCTCCTTCTCGCCCTTCCACGGCGCGAAGCGGACGTATTCCTCGCGCTCCTCGGCGCTGGTGCCGACGCGGTGGAGGATCGAAAGCGAGATGACCTCGTCGTCGCCCTTCAGCGTCATGCCGCGCACGCCGGTCGAGGTGCGGCTCGTGAATTCGCGCACTTCGTCGCCGGCAAAGCGGATCGCCTTGCCGCTGCGGGTCGCGAGCAGCACGTCGTCGCTGGGTTCGAGCAGCGCGACACCGATCAGCCGGTCGTCGTCGCCTTCCTCGAACTTCATCGCGAACTTGCCGTTGGTCGGGATATTGGCGAAGGCGTCCATCGCGTTGCGGCGCACGTTGCCCTTGGCCGTGGCGAACACGACCGAAAGCTTGCCCCATTCCGCCTCGTCTTCGGGCAGCGGGAGCACGGTGGCGATGGTTTCGCCCGCGTCCAGTGCCGGGAGCAGGTTGATCATCGGCCGCCCGCGCGTGGTCGGCCCCCCTTCGGGAAGGCGCCAGACCTTGAGGCGATAGACCTTGCCTGCGGTCGAGAAGAACAGCACCGGCGTGTGGGTGCTGGTGACGAACATCGTCGCCACCGCATCCTCTTCCTTGGTCGCCATGCCGCTGCGGCCCTTGCCGCCCCGGTTCTGCGCGCGGAAGGTGGAGAGCGGGGTGCGCTTGATATAGCCGTCGAGGGTGATCGTGACGACCATGTCCTCGCGCTCGATCAGGTCCTCGTCTTCGATGCCATCGGCCGCCGCCGCGATTTCCGAGCGGCGCGGCGTCGCATAGGCATCGCGCACCGCGACGAGTTCCTCGCGCATCACCGCATAGAGCTTCTCGCGGTCGGCGAGGATCGCGAGGTATTCGGCGATGGCTTTCGCCAGAACCTCAAGTTCACCTCCGATCTCATCGCGGCCCAGCGCGGTGAGGCGATGGAGGCGAAGATCGAGGATCGCGCGGACCTGCGTCTCGCTCAGGCGGTAGCTGCCGCCTTCGCCTTCCAGCGCTTCGTCCTCGATGGCTTCGACGAGGCGGATATAGGGCGCGATCTCGCCGATCGGCCATTCGCGCGCCAGCAGTGTTTCGCGGGCGAGGGCAGGGTTGGCCGAAGCGCGGATGATCCGCACCACCTCATCGAGATTCGAGACCGCAACGACAAGGCCAAGCAGGATATGCGCCCGGTCGCGCGCCTTGTTCAGCTCGAACTTGGTGCGGCGGGAGATGACCTCCTCGCGGAACTGGACGAAGGCCTCGATGATATCGCGCAGGCCCAGGATTTCTGGCCGCCCGCCGCGGATCGCCAGCATGTTGGCGGGGAAGTTCGACTGCGCGGGCGTGTTGCGCCAGATCTGATTGAGCACGACTTCGGGCGTCGCATCGCGCTTGAGGTCGATGACCACGCGCACGCCTTCACGGTTCGATTCGTCGCGGATGTCCGAGATGCCTTCGATCCGCTTGTCCTTGGCCGCTTCGGCGATCTTCTCGACGAGGCTGTTCTTGCCGACCTGATAGGGGATCGAGGTGAGCACGATCGACTTGCGGCCATCGCCGCGCCCGCCCTTGGTATCCTCGATCTCGTGCCGCGCGCGCATGACGATCGAGCCGCGGCCTTCGGTATAGGCCTTGCGCGCGCCGCTGGCGCCGAGGATCAGCGGCGCAGTTGGAAAGTCGGGCCCGGGGATGATCTGGATCAGCTCGTCCGTGGTGATCGCGGGGTTCACCATATAGGCAAGGCAGCCGTCGATCACTTCGCCGAGGTTGTGCGGCGGGATGTTGGTCGCCATGCCGACCGCGATGCCGCCCGCGCCGTTCACCAGCAGATTGGGGAACCGTGCCGGCAAGACCTGCGGCTCGTTCTCCGAACCGTCGTAGTTGGGCTGGAACTCGACCGTGTCCTTGTCGATGTCCGCGAGCAGGCTGTCGGCCACTTTGGCGAGACGCGCTTCGGTGTAGCGCATCGAGGCCGGGGGATCGGGGTCCATCGAGCCGAAGTTGCCCTGGCCGTCGATCAGCGGCAGGCGCATCGACCAGTCCTGCGTCATGCGCGCGAGCGCGTCGTAGATCGCGCTGTCTCCGTGCGGGTGGTACTTGCCCATGCAATCGCCGACGATGCGCGCGGACTTGCGATAGGCCTTGGTCGAGGTGAAGCCGTTCTCGTGGCTGGTCCACAGGATGCGGCGGTGGACGGGCTTCAGGCCGTCGCGCACGTCGGGCAGCGCGCGGCTCACGATCACGCTCATCGCGTAATCGAGGTAGCTCGTCTTCATTTCATCGACGATGTCGATCCGCTGGAACTCGTGGTCCGGCAGCGGAGCAGGCGGGTCGATCAGGCCAGTATCATCGCTCACGTCGGTTGGTTTTTCGCTTCGTTACGGGAATGTGTCCGCACTAGGCCAAAGCCCCGCCAAACGCCAGAAAATGGCCTCCGCGCAGCCGCCTTATCCACATATGTAAGCGCGGATAGGCGGCTTTCCTGAACAATGAGACGAATTGGTATTCAATCGGCGTTCAACCGGTGGGTTCCATAGCAGCAAGGCGTTGCCAAGGCGCCGATTTCGCGCCAGAGGTTCCGCGCGGTGGAAGTGTGAAACAAGTCCGTTCTGCCGGTGTTTTGGGATATGGCCCATGGCAGGACAAAGCAGGGGACCGATGCGGTCCGATGCGGTGTGGCCAGGAGGAGATGAAGTGATGCGGGGTAATGCAATGAAATTTGTGGCCGCACGGGCTGCGCTGGCCGTCGCGCTTTCGACGGGTCTTGCTGCAGGTGGCGCGCTGCTGGGCGCTGCGCCCGCCATTGCAAAGGAAAAGGAAGCGCCCAAGGGCGGCACCTATTCCAAGGAATTCATCGCGGTTGCCGGCCCTGTCCAGAAGCTGGTGCAGGACGCGCAGGCCGCCAAGGCCAAGGGCACGCCCGACGCGCAGATCAAGGCAACGCTCGGCGGCGCAGCCGATGCGGTCGCCAAGGCCGAGGCTGCGGCCAAGACCGGCCAGGACAAGCTTGCCGCCGGTCAGTTCGCGGTCCAGCTCGGCGGCTTCCTGGAAGACAACGCGATGCGCTCGCGCGGCATCAAGAACATGATCGACAGCGGCCTGCTCGAGCCGGAAAAGATCCCGACTTTCAATTTCTATCTGGGCAATTTCGCCTATTCGGCGAAGGACTATCAGGGTGCGCTCGATCCGCTGATCAAGGCGGTGCAGGCCAACGTCTCGGAAGATGCCGCGGCGGAAATGCTTGCCGATTCCTACACGCAGCTCGGCAAGCCAGCTGAAGGCATCGCTGCGCTCAAGACGGCCTACGATGCGCGCAAGGCGGCCAACGGCACCGTTCCGGACAACTGGTACACCCGCGCCAAGATCATCGCCTACAAGGCGAAGCTCGGCCCGCAGGCCATCGAATGGTCGACGCTTGAAGTGGCTGCGCAGCCCACGTCGCTCAACTGGCTGGGCGCCGGCCAGCTCGCGCGTGAGTTCGGCGGCTTCGGCAAGGAAGAGTCTCTCGATCTCGGCCGTCTGTTCCTGCGCAGCGGCGCGCTTGACAACGACAAGCAGTACGTCACCCGCGAATTCATCGAATACGTACAGGCTGCCGACCCGCGCCGTCTGCCGGGTGAGACGGTGAAGATCATCGAGCTCGGCCTTTCGAAGGGCGTGCTCGAGCAAAGCGACGTGTTCGTCAGCGACTCGCTGTCGCAGGCCAAGGGCCGCATCGCAGCGGACAAGGCCTCGCTGGTCGGTCTCGAAAAGGACGCCCGCGCGGCAGCCGACGGCAAGCTCGCGGTCGCGACGGCGGATGCCTACCTTTCGTACGACAACCCGGCCAAGGCCGAGGAGCTTTATCAGCTCGCGCTCACCAAGGGCGGCGCATTCGACATGGACCGCGCCGAGACCCGTCTCGGCATCGCACAGTTAGATCAGGGCAAGTTCGACGCGGCCAAGGCGAGCTTCGCCAAGGTCGGCGGTGTCCGCGCGCCGCTTGCCAAGCTGTGGTCGGTTCTCGCGGATCAGAAGGCAAAGCCCTGATCGGCTGAAGCCTTGAGGCAAAACGGAAAGGGCGGCCTCGCAAAAGGCCGCCCTTTCTGCATCCGAATGGCATCGTGGCCTCACTGCACTTCGAGAAACTCGCCCGAGTCTTCATCAAGAACGTGCAAGATGCCATCCGAGATCGCGAAGAACGCGCCGCGCAGGCGCAGCTCTCCGGCAGCTTCCTTGCGCCGCACGCAGGGGAAGGTACGCAAGTTGGCGAGACTGACCTTGACGCCGGCCTGCTCCATCGCCCGCTCGGCATTCCGGCCGCTGGCACCGTGGGTGTGGACAACGCCGTCTCGCGCCGGGCCGAGCAGACCGATCCAGTCGTTGATGAAGCCGCCTTCGCCGGGTTCGGTCCCTTCGAGTTCCTGCGTCAGCGCGGCGCGGCAACCGCCGCACATGCCGTGGCCGAGCACGACGATCTTGCGCACCTTGAGCACCTGCACCGCGAATTCGAGCGCGGCGGAGACACCGTGGTAGCCCGGCGAGGTCTCGAACGGCGGCACCAGCGCGGCCACGTTGCGCACCACGAACATCTCGCCCGGATCGGTATCAAAGATCTGTGCCGGATCGACGCGGCTGTCCGAACAGGCGATCACCATGACCGGCGGTTCCTGCCCTTCGCGCAACTGGTGCCAGCGTTCCAGCCGCGGGGTCCAGCCGTTCGTGCGGAAGCGGCGGTAGCCATCGATGAGGTGGTCGAGCTCGGGGGAGAAAGGTCTGGCCATGCCCGACCTGTTGCCGCCTACGAATGCATCTTTCAAGTCATGCTTCATGCGCCTATCTGAACCGTCATGAACGATCAGTCCCCGATTGCCGCGCCGGAGCGTCCGGCGCGCATCCGCAAGCCCGATTGGATCCGGGTCAAGGCGCCGACCAGCAAGGGTTACGAGGAAACGCGCGGGCTCATGCGCAGCCTCGGCCTCAACACCGTGTGCGAGGAAGCGGCCTGCCCGAACATCGGCGAATGCTGGACCAAGAAGCACGCCACGGTGATGATCCTTGGCGATGTCTGCACCCGCGCCTGTGCGTTCTGCAACGTCAAGACCGGCATGCCGCGCAAGGTCGACCCGCTCGAGCCTGCGCATGTGGCCGAGGCCGCCGCCAAGTTGGGACTCGAGCACATCGTGATCACCTCGGTCGACCGCGATGACCTGCCCGATGGCGGGGCAGGGCAGTTCGTGAAGGTCATTCAGGCCTTGCGCGCGGCCACGCCGAACACCACGATCGAAATCCTCACCCCCGATTTCCGCGGCAAGATGCGCGCTGCGGTCCAGGCGATCATGGCCGCCGGGCCGGACGTCTACAACCACAACCTCGAAACCGTGCCCCGGCTCTACCCGACGATCCGCCCCGGCGCGCGTTACTACGCCTCGCTGCGGCTGCTGGAAGAAGTGAAGCACCACGATCCCCGCGTGTTCACCAAGTCCGGCGTCATGCTCGGGCTCGGCGAGGCGCGGCTCGAAGTCCACCAGGTGATGGACGACATGCGCTCGGCCGGGATCGATTTCCTGACGATGGGCCAATACCTCCAGCCGACGCCGAAGCACGCGCCGGTGGTCGACTTCGTGACCCCGCAGGCTTTCGCGGCTTATGGCGCGATCGCCCGCGCCAAGGGCTTCCTGCAGGTCGCTTCCAGCCCGCTCACGCGCTCCAGCTACCACGCGGGCGAGGACTTCGCCGAAATGCGTGCCGCCCGCGAAGCCCAGCTCGCCAAGGCGGCCGCGAGGGTCTGACGCCCAGTGCCGGTCATCAACCAGCAGCGCCATCTGCAGTGGTCGGCCGAGGAGATGTACGACCTCGTCGCCGACGTGAAGCGCTACCCGGAATTCCTGCCTTGGGTCGTGGCGACGCGGATCAAGTCCGACAGCGAGACCGAGATGGTGGCCGACATGATGGTCGGCTTCTCGGCGCTGCGCGAGAAGTTCACCTCGCGCGTCCACAAGGACCGCCCGCACCGCATCGCGGTCGAGTATCTTGACGGTCCGCTCAAGCGGCTGTCCAACACATGGCATTTCAACGTGGCAGAGGACGGGGGATGCGTGATCGACTTCAATGTCGATTTCACCTTCCGCAGCGCGCTTTTCGAAAAGCTCGCCGGCCAGTACCTCGACCGCGCCTTCCGCAAGATGGTCGCCGCGTTCGAGACGCGCGCGGAAAAGCTCTACGGCAGCAAGAGCTCGAGCGCGACGAGCGCCGCCTGAAGCCGCACTTCGGCGCGGGTCTTCGCCGTTTCGAACACTTTCAGTTCGGCATTCACCGCCTCGGGGTCTTCACCGCGCTCCGCCTTGGCGAAAACGACCGTGCCCACCGGCTTCTGTTCGCTGCCCCCATCGGGCCCGGCAATTCCGGTGATCGCGACCGCAACCTGCGCGCGCGAATGCTTGAGCGCGCCCTGCGCCATCGACCACGCCACCGCCACGGAAACCGCGCCAAAGGTATCGATGAGGTCGGTCGAGACGCCGAGCATCTCGTTCTTGGCCTCGTTCGAATAGGTAACGAAACCGCGGTCGACAACAGCGGACGAACCCGCGATCTCGGTCAGCGCCGCCGCGACGAGACCGCCGGTGCAACTTTCGGCCATTGCGACCATGCGGCCCGCTGCCTTGTTCTCGGCAATCACCCGCGCGGCAAGGGCGGTGAGTTCTGGGGGGAGCAGCGTGTCCATGGGTTCAGGCTGCCGGGCAGATGGGAAGGTTGGACTTCTTGGTGGCGCCTACCGCGCCGCGCACTTTGGGCTTGTCCGCCAGCACGAGGATGAAGGTGACGAGTTCCGCCGTGTTTTCCGGCGGCAGCGGCGAGAGAAGGCGCGCACCGCGTTCGATGGCCTTGCACTGGCCGGGCTTGATCCCCTTCATCACCATCGCCGAGACGATGCCTTCCGCAAAAGGCTGCAGCGCCTCGTCCGAGAGGTTGGCGACAATGTCCTTCATCTTGTCGTCATTGCCGCCCAGCTTGATCAGTGCGGCCTTGGCTTCCGGCCAGGCTGCACTCTTGCGGGCGGCATAGCGCTGCACCAGCGAGGGGCCCTGCACCGCAAGATACCCCTGCGGCGACAGCTGCGGGCCGCAGGTCCTGATCGCCCCTTCCATCACGACCGGCAGCGCATAGGTCACGAGGCTCGTGACTTCCCGCTCGCTCAGGCACACCGGATCCTGCGCGGCAGCAACTTCAGCCATCCCCAACGACGCAAGTGCGGCGCCACACACGATCTTGCGAACCAGCGGCATGCCCCGCGCTCCTTCAAGCCTTGGCGATGACGGTGGCCACCGCCTGCGCCGCAATTCCCTCGCCGCGACCGGTGAAGCCGAGCCGCTCGGTGGTTGTCGCCTTGACGCTCACGGCAGCGATGTCAATCGCGAGAATCGCCGCCAGCCTCGCCCGCATCGCCGACTTGTGCGGACCGATTTTCGGAGCCTCGCAGATGATCGTGACGTCGATGTTGCTGATCGTATAGCCAGCCTCGGCGACCAGCGTTGCGGCATGGGCAAGAAAGCGGTCGGACGAAGCCCCGCGCCACTTGGCATCGGAAGGCGGGAAATGATCGCCGATGTCGCCCGCCGCGACTGCGCCGAGCAGCGCATCGACCAAGGCATGAATTGCGACGTCGGCATCACTATGGCCCGCAAGCCCCTTTGTATGCTCGATTTTCAGTCCGCAGAGCCAGAGTTCCTCACCTTCGACGAGGCGGTGGACGTCGTAGCCCATGCCGGTGCGCACGGCGGCAGGTGTCATGCTGTCATCCTTCAGATCTTCGGCAAAGGTTACCTTCTTGAGCCGCTCGTCGCCGGGAACAAGCGCAACGGCGAGCCCGGCCGTTTCAGCCACAGCGGCATCATCGCCCGCATCGGCGGCGCCACCCCAGGCGCGATGGGCGGCAAGGATGGCATCGAAGCGGAAGGCTTGCGGCGTCTGGACGCGATAGAGCCCGTCGCGGTCGACAAACGCGCCGCGCAGGCCGTTAGTGCCGCGCACGACGCTGTCGACTACCGGCAGCACCGGAATGGCGCCGGGCTGGCTGACAAGCGCCGCGACCAGCGCGGCGATGACCGCTTCGGGCAAGTCAGGGCGCGCGGCATCGTGGATCAGCACCGTGGCGGGGGCGTCATCCGCCAGTGCCTCAAGTCCGGCGCGCACCGACCCTTGCCGGCTCGCCGCACCATGGACAAACCGCACGCCGGGCACACCGGTCAGCACTTCGACCGCAGTCTCTCCCCAATTCGCGGGGATCACGACCACGATCGGTGCAACGCCGGCCTTCGCCAGCGCCTCCACGGAATGGCGGACCAGCGGCTTGCCGCGCCAGATCGCGAACTGCTTGGGCACCGTTCCGCCGGCGCGCAGACCCTGGCCAGCGGCGACAACAACAGCGGCGACGGAAGCAGGTTTGGGCAGAGTCATGGCCCGCCCCTTACAGTCCTTGCCGCAAACCGCGCAATCGACTAAGCGCATGCCTCTTTTTTAGGCAGCCTCTTATGCGTGAACTTCCCGCCCCGCCGCAGCTCCCGCCGATCATGGTCGGCCCCGTGCGCATCGCGCAGCCCGTGGTGCTCGCGCCGATGACGGGCGTCTCGGACCTGCCGTTCCGCACGATGGTCCGCCGCTTCGGCTCAGGTCTCAACGTGACCGAGATGATCGCCAGCCCCGCCGCGATCCGCGAGACGCGCCAGTCGATCCAGAAGGCGGCATGGCATCCGACCGAAGAGCCCGTCTCGATGCAGCTGATGGGCAACGAGCCGGCGCAGATGGCCGAAGCCGCCCGCATTTCCGAGGACAAGGGCGCCGCGATCATCGACATTAACATGGGCTGCCCGGTGCGCAAGATCGTCAGCGGCGATTGCGGCTCCGCGCTGATGCGCGACATCCCGCTCGCAACGGCGCTGATCGAGGCGACGGTGAAGGCGGTAAAGGTGCCGGTCACGGTCAAGATGCGCATGGGCTGGTGCCATGACAGTCTGAATGCTCCCGAACTTGCCCGCATCGCGCAGGACCTCGGCGCGCAGATGATCACGGTCCACGGCCGCACCCGCAACCAGATGTACAAGGGCTCGGCGGACTGGGCCTTCGTGCGCCGTGTGAAGGACGCGGTCTCGATCCCGGTCATCGTTAATGGCGATATCTGCGGGATCGACGATGCGGCCAAGGCCATCGAGCAAAGCGGCGCGGACGGCCTGATGATCGGGCGCGGCGCCTACGGCAAGCCGTGGCTGCTCGGCCAGGTCATGCACTGGCTCGACACCGGCGAGGAGCGCTCCGAGCCGTCGATTGCCGAGCAATATGCCCTTATCACAGAGCATTACCACGCAATGCTCGAGCATTATGGCACAGTGACCGGCGTCAACATGGCGCGCAAGCATTTGGGCTGGTACACCAAGGGTCTGCCCGGATCGGCCGAGTTCCGCAACCGCGTGAACTTCATCGACGATCCCAAGGTGGTGCTCGCCTCGCTTGCCGAATTCTATAGCCGCGCGATCGCAGCCATTGGGGCAGCCCCCGCAATCCGCGCGGCTGCATGAGCGGTCCCGGTGACTGGCGCAAGACCGGCGACGGACGGCCCGATCCCAAGCGCATCGTCGCCAGCCTGCCCATGGCGGTGTTCACGTTGGCACCGGATCTGACCATCGCCGCTGCCAATCCTGCCGCCGAGCAACTGGCCGGACAAGGTGCCCGCAGGCTGGTCGGCAAAGCGGTCGAGGATGTCTTCGTCTTCGAGGAGCCGCTGATCCTGCGCCGTCTTGCGGAAGGCGAAGCACAGTTGCTGGCGCGCGACTCGCTTGTCCGCATCCTCGGTGCGCCCGCGCGCCGGATCGACGTCATGACCTCGCCGGTCGCCTATTGCCCGGGCTGGCAACTGCTGGCGCTGAGCGAAGGTGTCGGGGTGGAGGCGCTGTCTGGCGACGGTGGCGGCGCCGGGGCAGGGGAGGGCACGCCGCTGCGCGCGCCCGAAGTCCTCGCGCACGAGATCAAGAACCCGCTCGCCGGCATTCGCGGCGCCGCCCAATTGCTCGGCCGCAAAGTGGGTAATGCGGAGCGCGCGCTGACCGACCTGATCACCGGCGAAGTCGACCGCATTGCCAAGCTGGTCGACCAGATGCAGTCGCTTTCCCGCCGGGGCCGCGAGCCCGACAGCCCCTGCAATCTGCACGAAGCCGTGCGGCGCGCACAGGCGGTCGTGGCGGCGGGGCATGGCGGGTTCGTGGTCGAGGAAGAGTTTGATCCCTCGCTCCCGCCGGTCATGGCCAATCCCGATGCGCTGGTGCAGGTCTTGCTCAACCTGTTCACAAATGCGCGCGAGGCCTGCGAAGCGGCGCGCGAGCCGCGCATTGCCGTGCGCACCCGCTTTGCCAGCGGCATCCAGCTCCACGCCGGGCCGGGCGGCAAGCCGCTGCGCCTGCCGATCGAGCTTCGCGTGAGCGACAACGGCCCCGGCATCGATCCGGCGCTCCGCGACCACATCTTCGATCCCTTCGTGACGGCGAAGAAGAACGGGCAGGGCCTCGGCCTTGCGCTCGTCCAGAAACTGGTGCGCGAGATGAATGGCCGTGTGACGCACGACCGCGATGAAGTCCGCGGGTGGACGCATTTTCGCCTGCACTTGCCCGTCGCCGGAAGCTCAAAGCTATGAAACGCCGCATCCTGCTCGTCGAGGACGATGCCTCCATCGCGCTCGTCATCACTGCCGCACTCGAGGCCGAAGGGTATGACGTCACGCGCTGCGCTTCGATTGCAGATCGCGATGCCGTGCTGGCGGAGAAACAGTTCGGCCTGATGCTGACCGACGTCGTTCTCACCGATGGCGACGGCATGGAAACGCTGGGGCGCGTCCGCGAGGCGGCGCCGCATATGCCGGTGATCATCCTCTCGGCGCAGAACACGCTCGATACCGCCGTGCGGGCAAGCGATACCGGCGCCTTCGAGTATTTCCCCAAGCCCTTCGATCTAGATGAACTGGTGCGCACCGTGCAGCAGGCGATCGGCTCCAGCGAGAGCGCAGGGCTCGACGATGTGGCCGATGACGTTGCGCCGGGGCTGCCACTGGTTGGCCGCAGCCAGGCCATGCAGACGGTCTACCGTATGATCACGCGCGTGCTGCGCAACGACCTGACGGTGCTGATCCTCGGCGAATCCGGCACCGGCAAGGAACTGGTGGCCGAGGCGATCCACCAGCTGGGCAAGCGCAGCGCGGGGCCGTTCATCGCGGTCAACACGGCGGCGATCCCCGGCGATCTCATCGAAAGCGAGCTGTTCGGCCACGAGAAGGGGGCTTTCACCGGCGCCGTCACCCGCCGCATCGGCAAGTTCGAGCAGGCGCGGAGCGGTACTTTGTTCCTCGACGAAATCGGCGACATGCCGCTGGAAGCGCAGACCCGGCTGCTGCGAGCGCTGCAATCGGGCCGCATCCGCCGCGTCGGCGGGACCGAGGAGATCACCCTCGACTGCCGCATCGTCGCCGCGACAAACCGCGATCTTGAGCCCATGATCGCGGCGGGCACGTTCCGCGAGGACCTCTACTACCGCCTCGCCGTCGTGCCGATCTCGCTGCCCCCCTTGCGCGAGCGGTCGGACGACATCGAGGCGCTGGCCCGCCATTTCCTGGTCCGCGCGGCGGGTGAGGGGCTCCCGCGCCGCCAGCTCACTGCGGCCGGCGCAGCGCTGCTCTCCCGTCAGCCATGGCGCGGCAACGTGCGCGAACTGCGCAATTTCGTCTACCGCCTCGCACTCCTCGCCCGCGACGAGGTGATCGACGCCGCCGCCATCGAACCGCTGCTGGCGCAGGACCGTGCGCAGCCGCATCCCGGCCTCGCCGCTCCGGTTCCCGCAGCCGATTTTGCCGAGGCGCTTTCAAGCTGGCTCGCCGAAGAGCAGCCGGGCGAAGGCGAACTCTACAGCGCCGCACTCGCTGCTTTCGAGCGCCCGCTGTTTCTCCACGCGCTGGCCGTCACCGGTGGCAACCAGCTGCGCGCCGCGCGTCTGCTCGGGATCAACCGCAACACATTGCGCAAGCGGCTCTCGGAACTGGCCATCGATCCTGATGAGGCCGGATCGAGAGGCTGACGTCACTCCAGGCGCCCATGTTGTCTGCCGCACGTAGTTGCCCTTTCGTCGAATCGGCTTGCATTCCTGCAACAGCAGTGTTGTAGATCAGCAACGATGGTTCAGGCTGGCAAACGCGGCATGCGGCGCTCTCCCAGGTGGTATCGCCGCCTGCTGGTGACCATGCGCCGCGCCAACGTATTCCTGCTGCTGGAAATGACCGCGGTCATGGCGCTTGCGCTGATGGTGTCGGTCACCTGGATGGCGCTTTCGACGAGCGGCAATACCAACCAGCTGCTGCCTTCGCGCCTCACTGCCAGTTTGCTGATCGGCACGCTTGTTCCGGCGATGGCGCTGATCGTCCTGATCGGTCGCCGTCTGGCTTTGCGTCGCGCGGCGCGCAGCGTGCTGGGCAGCAGCGGCCGGCTTCACGTGCGGCTCGTGTGGCTGTTCTCGCTGATCGCGGCGATCCCGACCCTGCTGGTGGTGGTGTTCGCCTCGCTGCTGTTCCAGTCCGGCGTCGAGTTCTGGTTTTCCGACAACTCGCGCGGCATGCTGGAGAACGCCAACAGCCTCGCGCGCGGGTACTATGCAGACAAGTTGCGCGATGTCGGCAACGAAAGTGTCGCCATGGCCGGCGACTTGCGCGACTACCTCGGGCAGGCGCCGATCACCAGCCAGGACTTCGCCGAGGGTTATTCGTGGCAGGTCATCAACCGCAAGCTCAACGAATCCGCCCTGATCGAGCGTGGCCCGGACGGGACCTTGCGCACGGCCGCCATCGTCGATCCCGCCCGCAGCGAACAGCGCGAACGCGTGACCCCGGCCGAGCTGGCGCGGCTTGACGGCGGCGAGCCTGTCGTCGTGACCGCGTCGGCCGCCCGGATCGAAGCCGTCACCCCGGTCGACCGCCAGCGCGGCATCTACCTCTACGTCGCCCGCAATTCCGATGCTCTGGCGCTCAATCAGTGGCAGCGCGCGCAGAGCGTGCTCAAGGCTTATGACTTCCTCACCCGCCGCGCCCGCGCGCTGCAGCTGCGCTTCAATATCGCACTGCTGGTGATCAGCCTCATGCTGGTCGCGCTGGCAGTCTGGGTCGCGCTGCGCTTTGCCGACCGGCAAGTCGCCCCGCTGGTCGAGCTGGTCTCGGCGGCGCGCAACGTCGGCAGCGGCAACTTCGCGATGCGCGTGCAGCCCGGCAACGGGACCGACGAGGTCGGCCTGCTTGCCCGCGCGTTCAACCGCATGACCGCGCAGCTCGAAGCACAGACGCAGGCCCTAGTCAGCGCGAACGCCCAACTTGCGGTTCGCCGCGCGTTCATCGAAGCCGTGCTGGAATCGATCACCGCCGGGATCGTCTCGGTAGACCGCGAAGGCAGTATCCGCCTCATGAACAGTTCGGCGCAGGCGCTGCTCTATCCCGCGCGTGAAGACGATGTCGCACGCGATCCGGTCGGTGCGCCGCTGGCGGACGTCGCCCCGCAGCTGGCGCAGTTCGTCGCGGGCGGCGAGCGCAGCGGCGTGGTCCACTATGCGCAAGGCGGCGATCTGTTGACGCTTGCGGTCAAGGTCACCGCGGACCGCAACGGCCACGTGATCACCTTCGAGGACATCACCCGCCAGCTGCTCGACCAGCGCCGCGCGGCCTGGTCCGACGTCGCGCGCCGCATCGCGCACGAGATCAAGAACCCGCTGACCCCGATCCAGCTCGCGACGGAGCGCCTCAAGCGCCGTTATCGCCGCCAGATCGAAACCGACCCGGAACTGTTCGAGGAACTGACAGCGACGATCATCCGACAGGTCGGCGATCTCAGGCAGATGGTCGACGAGTTTTCCTCATTCGCTCGCCTGCCCAAGCCGGTGTTCCGTCAGGAAGATGCCAGCGACCTCGTCCGCCAGGCCCTGTTCCTGCAGGAAGTGGCACACAGCGACATCACCTTCACCTTTGATGGCGAGGCGCAGGTTCCCGTTGAGGCGGACCGCCACCAGATCGGTCAGGCCATGACCAACGTGCTCAAGAACGCCATCGAAGCGATCGAGCAGCGCGCCAAGGCCGAGGACATCGCCTATCGCGGCCGGATCGCGGTGAGCCTTGTCGCAGACCGTCATGCCGTCACCGTGACCGTGGCCGACAACGGCGTCGGCCTGCCGGCAGAGCGCGACCGCATTCTCGAACCCTACATGACGACGCGCGAGAAGGGCACCGGGCTCGGCCTCGCCATCGTCAACAAGATCGTCGAGGAACACGGCGGCGCCATGGCGTTTGCTGCCAATGAAGCCGGTGGCACTTCGGTGATCTTGCGCCTCGCGCGCAATCCGATGGCCGCCGAAGTTCCCGCCGATACGCCCACGGTTCCCGCCAACAGCTAGATCAGACCCTCAGGACCACCCGACCAATGGCACTCGACATCCTCATCGTGGACGACGAACGCGATATCCGCGAGCTTGTCGCCGGCGTGCTCAGCGACGAAGGCTATGGCTGCCGCACGGCGGCCGACAGCACCGCGGCGCTGGCAGCAGTCGACGAGCGGCGGCCGAGCCTCGTTCTCCTTGACGTCTGGCTCCACGGCAGCCCGATGGACGGCCTCGAAGTGCTTGACGAGATCAAGAAGCGCGAGCCGGAATTGCCGGTCATCATCTTCTCGGGTCATGGCAATATCGATACCGCCGTCTCCGCCATCGGCCGCGGCGCGATGGACTTCCTCGAAAAGCCGTTCGAGGCCGAGCGCCTGCTGCTCCTTGTCGAGCGCGCGACCGCCACAGAACGCCTGCGCCGCGAGAATGCGCGCCTCAGGCAGGGTCTCTCGATGGCCGACGGCTTCACTGGCAATTCGAGCGCGATCAATGCCGTGCGCGCGACCCTGAAGCGCGTCGCCAATACCGGCAGCCGCCTCCTCATCACCGGTCCTGCCGGTTCGGGCAAGGAAGTCGCCGCGCGGCTGCTTCATTCGTGGAGCCCGCGTGCCGACCACGCCTTCGTCACCGTCAATTCCGCGCGCATCACTCCCGAACGCTTCGAGCAGGAGCTGTTCGGCGAGGAGATCGACGGCAAGCTGGTGCGGGCAGGGCTGCTCGAGATGGCCGACGGCGGCACGCTGTTCCTCGACGAAGTCGCCGAGATGCCCGCCTCCAGCCAGGCCCGGATCCTGCGTGTGCTGACGGAGCAGTCGTTCGTGCGCGTCGGTGGCCACCGCCAGATCCGCGTGGATGTGCGGGTCGTCTCTTCCACCTCGCGTCCGCTGGAGAAGGAAATCGCCGAGCGGCGGTTTCGTGAGGACTTGTACTATCGGCTCAACGTCGTGCCGGTCTCGATCCCCTCGCTGATCGAGCGGCGCGAGGACATCCCGGCGCTCGCCGACCACTTCTTCTCGCGCTATGCCAACGAGCAGGGCGTGCAGCCGCCTGCGATCTCGCCCGAAGCGATAGCGGCGATGCAGAGCTACGATTGGCCGGGCAACGTCCGCCAGCTGCGCAACGTGGTCGAACGCACGATCATCCTCGCCCCGCGCGAACGGCTGACCCGGATCGATGCGGACATGCTGCCGGCCGAAATCGTCACCACACGGCTCGGCGGCGATACCAGTACGTCGGCGCTGATGGGCGTGCCGCTGCGTGAGGCACGGGAGAACTTCGAGCGCGAGTACCTCAAGGTCCAGATCCGCCGCTTCTCCGGCAATATCTCGAAGACCGCGAGCTTTATCGGCATGGAGCGCTCGGCGCTGCACCGCAAGCTCAAGCTCCTTGGCATGGCCGAGCGGCGGGAGGACGAAGAGCTGGACTGAGCGCCAATTCGTTACGTAACTGGGCGCTTAACCTATTTTGCCCCTGTACGAAGCTGCGATCCTAACTTAGGATCATGCCCGCTGACCGGCTGTGGCGCCGCGCGAAACCTAGATCAGATTCGGCCTTGGGCCGTTGAAGAAAAGGGTGAGTGCGGGCCCTGCCAGATCGTGTCTGCCTTCCGCGAGGAAATCGGGCACCAAAAAACGAAAGGAAAACACCTCAAAATGAACGGTAGAACCCTCTCCGCGCGCCCGCGCACCAAGGTTGAACCAACTCCCGCAGAGGAAGCCGCCGCACCACCACCGGTGGCGCTCGTTGCAGGGAAGGGGCAGAACCTTCAGGACGTGTTCCTGAACTTCCTCCGCAAGAACAAGATCCCTGTCACGATGTTCCTGGTGAAGGGCGTCAAGCTGCAGGGCATTGTCACCTGGTTCGACAACTTCTCGATCCTCCTCCGGCGCGACGGCCAGTCGCAGCTGGTCTACAAGCATGCGATCTCGACGATCATGCCCGGCCAGCAGCTCGCGGCGGCCCATTTCGCGCCCAGCAACGACGATTCCTCCAAGAAGCGCCTGCTGCAGGACGTGTTCCTCTCCAGCGTCCGCGATGCCGGCGTACAGGTGACGATGTTCCTGGTGAACGGCGTAATGCTGCAGGGCCGCGTCGCAGCCTACGATCTGTTCTGCATGCTGCTGGAACGCGAGGGCTATGTGCAACTCGCCTACAAGCATGCCGTCTCGACCATCCAGCCTGCCGGTCACGTCGACCTGTCCGGTGAATGGGACGGCGAGGCGAACTGATTGAAACCCAAGGCCGAATCTGAATGAGCCAATTCGAATTCGGCCGTGAGACCGAGCTTGTCGGGGAAGTCACGCGCGGCGCCCGAGCCGTCGTCGTGCTCCCCGACTTGCGCCAGAAGGGGGGGCTTGATGCCGATTCCCGACTGGAAGAAGGGCAGGGCCTCGCACGCGCCATCGGTATTGACGTCGTTGACGCCTTTGCGCTCCCCATTCGCAACGTCCGCCCCGCCACCCTGTTCGGCGAAGGGCAGGTGCAGAAAATCGGCGTGGCGATCAACCAGTCCGATGCCGAACTCGTCATTGTCGATGGTGCACTGTCCGCGATCCAGCAGCGCAATCTCGAGGACAAGCTCGAGCGCAAGGTGATCGACCGAACCGGGCTGATCCTCGAAATCTTCGGCGAGCGCGCCGCGACGGCGGAGGGCCGCCTGCAGGTCGAACTCGCGCACCTCGATTACCAGGCCGGTCGCCTCGTGCGCAGCTGGACCCACCTTGAACGCCAGCGGGGCGGCTTCGGCTTCCTCGGCGGCCCCGGCGAAACGCAGATCGAGGCCGACCGCCGCCTGATCCGCGGCCGCATGGCGCGCATCCGCCGCGAACTCGAGCAAGTCCGCCGCACCCGCAGCCTCCACCGCGAACGGCGCCAGCGCGCACCTTGGCCGGTGATCGCACTGGTCGGCTATACCAACGCAGGAAAATCCACACTGTTCAACCGGATGACCGGTGCCGACGTGATGGCGCAGGACCTGTTATTCGCCACGCTCGACCCGACGATGCGCGCGATCCGTCTGCCGGGGCTCGACAAGGCGATCCTGTCGGACACGGTAGGGTTCATCTCCGAATTGCCCACCCAGCTTGTCGCCGCCTTCCGCGCGACTCTGGAAGAAGTCACGGCGGCTGATGTCATTGTCCACGTGCGCGATATCGCCAATCCCGCGACCTCGGCGCAGAAGATCGAGGTCGAGGAGATTCTCGCAGATCTCGGGGTGATCGGGGAGGGCGGCAGCCTCGTCCCCATCATCGAAGCGTGGAACAAGTGGGACTTGCTCCCGGAAGAAGACCGCGCGATGCGCCGCGACCTGATCGCTGCCGGCGTGCCAGACCGCAGGGTTGTCCCGATTTCGGCGCAGACTGGCGAGGGTGTCGACGATCTCGTCACACTTTTGAGCGACTTGCTGACGGGCGGGGCGCAAGTGCTCGAACTCGCGCTGCCGATGAGCGAAGGGCACAAACTCGCCTGGCTCCATGCCCACGGTGAAGTCCTGTCGGAAACCGCAGGGACCGACGCGGCGGGAGCGCCTGTGCAGCGCCTCACGGTCCGGCTTACGCCTCGCGAACTCGGGCGTTACTCTCGTATGTAATCAGCGCTCGGCGGTCTTGACCTGTTGCCAGAGCGCTTCCTGCTCGTCGAGCGAGAGCTTCGGAAAGTCGTCACCTGCTAGCGCTTCCATGGCCCGAAACCGCCGCTCGAACTTGGCGTTGCCGTGGCGCAGCGCATCTTCCGGCGCAATGCCATAACGGCGCACCAGATTGACCGCCGCGAAGAGCAGGTCGCCCGCTTCATCAAGCTTTTCGGCTTCGGTCTCGGCGGCGTCCAGCTCCGCGATTTCCTCGATGACCTTGGCGCGCGGGCCTTCCGTATCCGGCCAATCGAAGCCGACCCGCGCCGCACGCTTCTGCAGCTTCTCCGCGCGCATCAGCGCGGGGAGCGCCAGCGCGACGCCGTCCAGAGCACTCGTTGCGCCCTTGGCTTCACGCTCGGCGGCCTTCTGTGCCTCCCAGCGCACTTCGCGCGATTGGCCCTGATCGGCTTCGTCTCCGAAGATATGCGGGTGCCGCTCGGTCATCTTGTCCGAAATCGCCTGCGCTACCGCATCGAAATCGAATGCGCCAAGTTCCTCGGCCATCCGCGCATGGAACACGACCTGGAGCAGCAGGTCGCCCAGTTCCTCTCGCAGCGCAGGAAGGTCCTCGCGTTCGATCGCGTCGGCAACCTCGTAGGATTCCTCGATCGTGTATGGCGCGATGGTCGCGAATGTCTGCGCGACATCCCATTCACAGCCGCTGTCCGGATCACGCAGCCGCGCCATAATCGTGAGCAGCCGCGCAATCCCCGATGCCTCGGGCGCTTGCGCAGCGGGGGAGACCTCGGGTGAAGCGCTCATACAGCTCGATCCTTGAGTTCGATAATATTTATTATGTTAAATGAAGCCTGGGCCAGTCAGCGTCGAAACCCCGCAAACGCGACTGCCACGGCGAGAATGATAACCACCCACGCCCCCGCCATCATCATGCCCGACGAAAGCTTCAACCCGCGCAGCCTGCCGTTTGCCAGCACGAGCACCAGCGCCATCACGATCCCGATCACGGCGACCACCTTGTCGGGCGTCACAGCTCGATCTCCATGCCATCATAGCCCGGCTCGACATGCGCCGGTGTCTCGTCGCAGAGTGTCCGGTAATCCATGCTCTTGTCGAGATGCGTAAGCACGGCGTGTCCGGCCCTGCATGCTTCGATCAGTTCGAGCGACATCGCCAGATGCGCATGCGTCGGATGCGGTTGCCGCCGCAAGGCATCCACCACAAGCACGTCAACACGGTCGAACAGCGCGACCATTTCCCCGGTAATTGCACTAAAGTCCGTCGCATAACCGATTGATTTGCCATCTTGATCGAAACGGAAAGCAGTCGTCTGCGCAGGGCCATGCGGCATCTGGCAATGCGAAACGCCGATCCCGGCAACCATCCGCACACGGTCCAGGTTATCGAGATTGCAGATCGTCGGATAGCCATGTTGCCCGGCAAAGACATAACCGAAACGCTGGCGCAGCCGTCGCACCGTCTCGTCCGCCGCATAGCCCGGGATCGGCGCACCGCGGCCCATGCGCAGCGGCCTGAGATCGTCGATGCCATGCGTATGGTCGGCATGGTCATGCGTCCACACGACACCATCGATGCGCCCAATACCTGTCGCCAGCAACTGGTGCCGAAGATCCGTCGGCGTATCGACCAGTATGCGCCCGCCATCGGCGCCTTCCACCATGATGGCCACGCGCGTCCGCCGATTGCGTGGCTCCTCCGGGTCGCAATCGCCCCAGTCATTGCCGATGCGCGGTACGCCGGTCGATGTTCCGGAACCGAGGACGGTGAGCTTCATGCCCACGCCTTGGTGAACAGGCGGAAGAAGTTCGCTCCAGTCTGCTCGGCCAGCGCTTCCGCGGTTGTCCCCCGCAAGTTCGCGACAAAGGCGCAGGTGTCGGAAACAAACGCGGGCTCGCAGACCTTGCCCCGATGCGGCACCGGCGCGAGGAACGGTGCATCGGTTTCGACCAGCAGCCGGTCATCAGGCACTTCGGCAGCAAAGGCCTGCAAGTCCTTGGCATTCTTGAACGTGACAATGCCAGAGATCGAGATCGTCAGCCCCAGATCGAGCACCCCGCGACCGAATTCGGCACTGGCGGTAAAGCAATGGATCAGCGCCGGAAACGCGCCGTTGGCCATTTCCTCGCGAAGAATTCGCAGTGTGTCATCCTCCGCATCGCGCGTGTGGATCACGATAGGCAGGCCGGTTTCGCGCGCCACGCCGATATGCACGCGGAACAGGTCCTGCTGCACCTGCCGGTCCGAATGGTCGTAGTAGTAGTCGAGCCCAGTCTCGCCGATCGCGATCACTTTGTGGTCGGCCGCAGCCTGCCGCAGCGCCTCTGCGCCGAGGTCGGCGTGGGCGTCGGCCTCATGCGGGTGAATGCCGATGCTGGCCCAGACGTCCGGCTCGCGGTGCGCCGTGGCAACCACGGCTTGCCATTCGCTCTGCCGCGTCGAGATATTGAGGAAGCCCTGCACCCCGCGCGCCCGCGCCCGCGCCAGCACGTCGGCCTGCGTTTCGATCAGGCCCTTGTAATTGAGGTGGCAATGCGAATCGATCAGCATCAGCCGGCCTCGTCCTCTGCGAGTTCGAGCCGCGGGAATGCCGGGCTCGGCGCGGCGAGCCGTTCGCCGGTTGCCACGCGCGCAAGAAACCAGTCCGCCTTGGGCAGTGCCGTGATGCCGCGCTCGTCACCCGGAATCCCAAGCTGGTCCAGCACCTTGTCGGCCGCAGTTGGCACAACCGGACGGATCGCAATGGTCAGATCGCGGATCGCCATGAACAGCGTCATCAACACGGCGCGCATCCGCTCGGGTTCGCTCTTGCGCAGTGCCCAAGGCGCCTGCTCGTCGACATACTGGTTGCAGGCGAACACGGCGCGCATCCACGCGTCGATCCCGGCCGAGAAGTTCAGCGCGGCGAACTCGCGCGGCAGTTCGTCGTGGCAAGCCTCGAACACGGTCGCAAGCAGCTTGTCGTCGGCTTCTGCGCTCGCAAACTTCACCAATTCACCGTCCATGTTCTTGAAAATCATGGAAAGTGTGCGCTGCACCAGATTGCCGTAACTGTTGGCAAGCTCGGCATTGCAACGCGTGACGATGGCTTCGGGGGAATAGGATCCGTCCTGCCCGAACACCACATCGCGTATCAGGAAGTAGCGCAGCGTATCGACCCCGAAGCGCTCGGCGAGTTCCAGCGGATCGGTCACATTGCCCAGCGACTTCGATTCCTTCTGCCCCCGGTTGAGCAGGAAGCCGTGGCCGAAAACCTGCTTGGGCACCGGCAGGCCAGCGCTCATCAGGAACGCCGGCCAGTAGATCGTGTGAAAGCGCACGATGTCCTTGCCGATCAAGTGCAGATCGGCAGGCCAGTATCTCGCGTAATCGCCTGTTTCGTCTGGGAAACCGAGGCCGGTGATATAGTTGGTCAGCGCATCGACCCACACGTACATGACGTGACTGTCGCTGCCCGGTACCTTGATGCCCCAGTCAAAGCTCGTGCGCGAAACCGACAGATCGCGCAGCCCCTGGCTGACGAACGCGATCATCTCGTTGCGGCGGCTTTCCGGGCGGATGAAGTCAGCGTTCTCGCGGAACAGCGCCAGCAGCGGTTCCTGGTATTTCGAGAGGCGGAAGAACCAGCTTTCCTCAACCGTCCATTCGACAGGAGTGCCCTGCGGGGAGAGCTTCTCTCCCCCTTCCCCGTCGATCAGTTCGCTCGCGTCGTAATAGGCCTCGTCGCGCACCGAGTACCAGCCCTCATAGCGGTCAAGATAGAGGTCACCGTTCGCTTCCATCCGCCGCCACAGCTCTTGCGTGGAGACATGATGGCGGGGTTCGGTAGTCCGGATGAATAGGTCGTAATCGACATTGAGAGCATCAGCCATCGCAATGAAATGACTGGTCATTTCGTCAGCCAGCTCGGCGGGCGTGATGCCGAGTTCGCGCGCCTTCTGGGCCATCTTCAAGCCGTGCTCGTCGGTCCCGGTTTGGAAGCGCACGTCGCGGCCCATCGCCTTCTGGAAGCGCGCGATGACGTCGGCGGCAATCGCCTCATAGGCATGGCCGATATGCGGCTTGCCGTTGGGATAGCTGATCGCGGTCGTGATGTAATAGGGCTCGCCCATGGGCTGCGATTGTCCTTGGCTGATGGGAGGCCGATCTCAGGCCGCGTTCTCCCTAGTGCGCGCCACCGATGCCAGCAAGCCGCCGATTTCCAGAAGCAGCAGCGCGGGTTCGAAGTTGTAGGTCGGCGCTTGCCCGGCGAGCGCCGCCAAGGCGGCATGTGCCTCGACGATCCGCAACCGGGCCGCATCGTCGCTGCGCGCCATGGCGGCCACCAGCACACGGCGCGCGACCTCGATAGCTGCCAGCAAACGCTCGCGATCAGGCCGCATGCCGAGCGATGTAGACAGCTCCCCGCGCAGTGCCAGGTCCGGATCACCCTCGGCCACCAGCCGCGCCATGATCTGCCACGCGCCGCCGAGGTCCATTTCGGCAAAGGCAAGGGCCGTACCGGGCGCGCCGCTTCCCGCCGCGATGGCCGCTTCAAGCGCGCCGCCGCTGAGCTCCGGCGCTGCCTCCCGCAATGCCCGCGCCATCTCCTCCGGCTCCAGCGGATGAAACCGCAGTACCGTGCAGCGCGAGCGCACGGTGGGCAGGAGCCGCCCGATCTGGTGCGTCACGAGCAGGAAGAACGTGCCTGCCGGCGGCTCCTCAAGGCTTTTGAGCAGCGCGTTGACGGCGCCTTTTTCAAGGTCGTCCGCGGCATCGATGATCACCGCGCGGCGCGCCCCCAATGTGGGCCGCGTCACCAGACGCCGCTGCACGCCGCGGATCTGGTCGACGCTGATATTGCGCTTGCGCGTATAGGCCTTGCCCTCGTCGCGCTTCTTGGCCTCGTCCTCGTTGCTGGGCAGCGGCTCGAGTACGTGGATATCGGGATGAACCTCGGGCGCAGGTTGGGGCACACCGGGTTCGGCAACCAGTTCTGCCGCCGCCGCGCGCGCAAAGCTCGCTTTGCCGAGACCTTCGCGTCCTGCCAGAATCCAGCCGTGGTGCATGCGCTGTCCGGCCTGCGCCGCGCGCCACACGCGCCACGCCTCCTCGTGCCCGATCAGCCGCATCGGCTGTCCACCGCTGCCAGCACGCGCGCATGAACCTCGTCCGGCACGCCATTTGCGGCGATCACGGCAAAGCGCTCCGGCTCCGCTTCCGCAAAGCGTCGGAAAGCGGCTGCCACCCGGGCATGGTAGTCCTCGGCGCGGCCGCCGATCCGATCCATCGCACCTGCATCGCGCTCCGCCACCCGGGCGGCCGCCTCGGCGGGATCGAGCGTCAACAGTACCGTGCAATCGGGCAGGAGCCCCGCGCTTCCGATCCGGTGGAGCGTGAGGATGTCGGCGTCCTCCAGTCCGCTGCCGCCCCCCTGATAGGCTCTGCTGCTGTCGAGATAGCGGTCGCAGACAACCCACGCGCCGCGCGCCAGCGCCGGTCGGATCAAGGTCTCGACATGGTCGGCCCGCGCCGCCGCAAACAGCAATGCTTCTGCCCTTGCCCCCCAGCCTGGCCCGTCCTTGTCGAGCAGCATGGCCCGGATCGCCTCGGCGCCCGACGTTCCGCCCGGCTCGCGGGTGGTGACGACGTCGAGCCCCCTTCCCCTGAGCGCCTCGGCCAGCAGACGGCTCTGGGTCGATTTGCCGACGCCCTCCCCGCCCTCGAAGACGATGAAGCGGCCCGTCATTGCCCCAGCATCGCCAGCAGGCCATTGCGCAGCCGCGCCAGCGTGCCTGCCTCCGGCACCGCCTCCGCTGCCACCAGCGGCAGGCGCGTCTCGCCCTCGCCCGGCACGCGCACGACGAGGCTGGCGACTTCATCCCCCTTGGCAATCGGCGCGCGCACCGGACCCTTGTAGCGCAGGCTGAGGGAGTACCGTGCATTCTGGCCACGTGGCAGTGTAAGCGCGAGCGGATGTGGCGCGACGAGCCCGACGCTGCGCGCCTCGCCGCCCTGCACTTTGGCAGTGCCAATCTTCGCGCCTGCCGCGAAAAGCGGATGCTCTTCGAAAGCCGCAAAGCCCCATTCCATGAAATCGCGCGCCTCTCTCGCGCGGACCCTGCCGTTGTCATAGCCGCCGACGACCATCATCAGTCGCCGCCCGCCCCGGATCGCCGAGCCGACAAGGCCATACCCCGCCTCGTTGGTGAAGCCCGTCTTCACCCCGTCCGCGCCTTGCACATGGCCGTAGAGCGGGTTGTGGTTGGGCTGCTCGATGCCGCGAAACGACAGCCTCTCGTGTCCGTAGAAGCGGGCATAGAGATCGGGGTGCCGCGTGATCAGCGCCGTGCTCAAGGTGGCGAGATCGGCGGCGGAGACGTAGGTATTGCCCTCGTCCATCCAGCCGTTGGCGGTGTTGTAGTGCGTGTCCTTGAGGCCAAGTTTTTTTGCCTCGGCGTTCATCAGCTCGGTCCACGCACCGACGCTGCCAACCGCGCCTTCCGCCAGCACCACGCAGCCATCATTGGCCGAGACGGTGACAATGCCTTCGAGCAGCTCGGCCACCGAGGTATCGCTGCCATCGGCCAGGAACATCGTGCTGCCCACGCGGTGCCACTGCTTGAAGGCGTCGTGGCTCATCGTGAAGCGCTGGTCGAGCTTGAGCTTACCCGCTTTGATAAGCTCGAAAGCGACATAGCTCGTCATGATCTTGGTGAGCGAGGCGGGGACGAAGCGTCGATGCGACTGGCGTTCGAACAGCACGCGGCCGCCGTTGACATCGATCAGCAGCACGATGGGGGCCGAAACCTGGGGCATGGCCAAAGCGGCTTGCGGCGCTGCTGGTGCTTCAGGCGCTGCCGCATGCACGGGCAGTGCGGCCAGCGCGGCGATAACGGCGGCGGTCAGGGTCCTCGATGGCAAGCGCGGGTCCTCTGCTGATGCGGGACCGCGCCGACCTTTCTAGTCGCGCACGATCCGGGCACCCGCATAGCCCGCGGCGCGGGCCTTCGCCAGTCCGCGCTCTGCCTCATCCCCGGCGGAAAACGGCCCGCTGCGCACGCGCCATAGCGAACCTGCCTGAACCATCGACCCGCCTGCCTTGCGCGCCGCCGCTTCGGCATTGCCGCGCTGCGAGAAAGCGCCGATCTGCACGTAGTATCGACCTGCGACCGCGGCGGGACGCTTGGGCGGCTCCGGCGGCGCGGCAGGCTTGGGAGCGGTTGCTACCTCAGCCTTTGGAGTCGGCTTCGGCTGCGGCTTTGGCGTCGGCTTTTCCGCGATCGTCACGGCGGGCTTGGCGGGTGCAGGCGGCTTGGGCGCACCCGCC
>NZ_LJHZ01000075.1:0-61161 GCF_001296055.1 Novosphingobium sp. AAP93 | reverse complement strand
GGCGGGGGCGGCGGGGGCGGAGCCGGCGGTTCCGGCATCGGCGCCGGCTTGTCGCCGCCGAAGTTGTAAGCCAGCGTGCCGAGGATCGAGTGCGAACGCCACTGGCCGTTGATGGCGGAGCCGCTCAGTGCGCCGCCGCCGACAAAGTTCAGCTTGTCGACGCTGAAGTAGCGATACTTCAGGCCCACATCCCAGTGCTTGGTGAGCGGGGTGCGCACGCCAGCAAGGGCCTGCCACGCGAACCGGGTGTCAGAGTCGTTTACATTGCCGAAGCCGGCCGTCGAGATGACATACTTGACGTTAGCAACGCCAACACCGCCACCGACAAAGGCCTGCAGGCCGTCATCGGGACCGAAGTCGAGCAGGCCGTTGACCATGTAGCTCAGGGCCTGCGAACGGCCCGTCAGCGTGCCGCTTGCGCGGTCAGCAGTGGCACCGGTGCTGTTGGTGACGCGGTCAGCGCGAGCGCGGCGGTAGCCGATTTCGGACTCGAGGCGGAAGCCACCGAAGTCGTAACCAACGACACCGCCGATGTCGTAGCCGGTATCGTTCTTGAGAGTGGCGGCGTTAGCGACACCAGCGATCGTGAGATCGGTCCTCTCAACGATCATCGCGCCGGCATCGACCTCGACGTACCAGGAATCCTTCTTGGCGAGCGCCGGCGTTGCGAGCGCCGTCGACGCCAGGGCCAAGCCCACGAGCAGTTTCCGCATTCTCATTTCCCCTTTATTCGAAGTCATGCCTCGGGTGCTCACGCCATTAGCGGCTCTCGTTTTTGCTTGCAAGCAAACGTGAGTGCAGCCTGTTGCCAAAAGGCAACTAAAACCAGACATGTAGGCCACGAAACCCGCGCGGAGAAGTCCTCGCAAATAGCTGCATCACCCAAGACCTGACCAAAAGGGGCAAGCGTGTCAGGCGAGCACCCTTGCAGCGCGTAGGGAAGTCAGCATGGCAGAGATTGCGGCCCGGGCCTGGTTGTCAATGACGCTGCCCCCCGTTGGCGCGGTCGGTGTGGCAGGCACGAGCCAACTGCCTCCCGCGTACACTCGGTATGCGGCGGAAGAGATGTCATAAGCGCGCATTCCCTCGCGCGGGGCAAGGAAGCGCCAGCCGCCTTCGCTCCACGCTGCGATGCGGTCGGTCTGCCCAGCGAACACGCCTGTCGCGGCGGTCCCGACCAGCCAGCACTGTCCATTCGCTGGTGCCGTTGGCGGGCTGGTAACCACTGCTTCGATCGCCGGGTGGAGCAGGGCGTCCAGCGCGACCATGGCCTCGTTTACGGTCAATTCCTTCTGGCTCTGCCCGGCGAGCATGGCTGTGCTGCGGCCCGCGCAGGGCCTCGGCGTCCGCCGCCGAATAGAGCAGCGCCTGTGCTCCGGTCGGCCACACGATCCGCCGCAGCGAGGGTTCGTAGCGGGGTCTCATGTACGGCGAGCTTATTGCCATCAGCCCGCTCTCGCCTTCCACCATCACGCTGCGTGCCTCATGCAATGACGAGGCGACGAGCGCGATCCGGGCCTCATGGTTGCTTTCGGCCACCATCCGCACCCACTCCGCACCGGCTCGCGTCTTGCCGAAGCCGCGCCCCGCCATGATCAGCCAAACTCGCCAGTCGCCTTCCGGCGGCAGCTGCGAGGCCCGCGCCCACATCGGCCAGTTCGTGAGGACAACGTCGCGCTCACCCTGATCGAGCTTGTCGGGAAGCTTCCGGGCAAGCCCGTCCACATCGTGGCGTAGAAAGTCGAGCCGGTCCCGCCTCACGCTGGATCCTGGGGCTTGGGCAGGATCGCCACGGTCATAGTGGCGGCGTCGCGCTGCGCTTTCGCCTCCATGACCCGGCGCCGCAGTTCGTCGACCTTGCGATCGATCGCGGCCCGGATTTTCTCGGCGCCGGTATGGCTCCGCTGGGCGCGTTCACGTGTCGCCATTTCCCGGTGTGCTGCCAGCAGGCGCAGCGCGGTGGCGTTGTCGAAGGTCCTGACGCCTTTCTTGGCGCCGGTGGCGGGCTTCACCTCGCCGGTGCGGAGCCGGCAAAGCAGCTCCATCTCGAGATTGTCGTAGCCTTCGCAAAGCGCCACCTGCCACTCGCGGTTGAACTCGTGATTGAGTCGCCGCCGGGAATAGGCGGTCGAAACATCGACTGATGCCGCGCGGGCCGCCGCCGCGACATTCGAGGTATCCGCAAGCGCGGCAAGGAAGGCGTCGACCCACCTGGGTCGGGCGTCCGACTTGGTGCGACGCAAAGGGGCGGCGGTGCGCGGTTTGCGCGCGTTGGATCGCTGGGCCATGAGAGTTCCGTCGCTGGGAGAAGGGACACCGGAAATTCGCTGCCGGGGAAGCGACTCGGTCTATCGCGATGTTCCCTTTATGTACTCAATCAGCGTGACGATGTCAAGAAAAATGTACCCATATGGTTAAGAACTTCGCCCCCTAGCGCTCAGGCGACGGCTCGCTTAGGGAATGTTTGGAATGCGCTGCTAAGGGCTGCTTGCGGGACCCGTCCCGATTCTGCCCGCCGGTGCCCAGTCGATCAGCCGAGTACTCAGCCCAATGCTTCGCAGCCTCTACAATTGGACCTTGGCCAAGGCCACGCACCCGCTCGCCGAAGTCTGGCTGGCCCTGTTCTCGGCGATGGAAGCCAGCTTCTTCCCGGTTCCGCCGCACCCGTTGCTCGGGCTGATGTGCCTCGCCGAACCGAAGAAAGCAGTCCGCTACTCCGCGATTGCAACCGCAGGGTCGGTGCTCGGCGGCCTCCTCGGCTATGCGATCGGCTATTTTCTCTTCGCCAGCGTCGGCAAGCAGCTGCTCGAGTTGCTCCACCTCGCCGAAAGCTTCCCCCGCGCGGCCTGCTATTTGCGCGAATACGGGGTCGAAATCATTGTTATCAAAGGCGCGACGCCGATCCCGTTCAAGCTGCTGACGATCACCGCCGGCTTCATCGCAATGCCGATCATCCCGTTCCTGCTCGCCAGCATCGTGAGCCGTTCGATCAGCTTCATGATCGTGGGCGGCCTGTTTCGCCTGTTCGGGGCGCCGATCAAGCGCGTGATCGACAAGTACCTCGGCCTCGTCACCATTGGCTTCGTCGTCTTCATCGTCGCAGGTTTCTATCTCGCCGGAGTCGTCAGCGGTGCCAGCAGCGGCAGCGCCGAAGTTTCCGCGAAGTGCGCCAAGGCGACCCTCGCAACGCTCTGATCCATTGCCCTCACGCCTGCAGGCGAGTGGGGTAAGGGGGCACTACACCCGGCGTCAGTGCCCGGGAAAGTCCATCAGCGCTTCCACGGTAACCCCAGCTCCGCGCAGCCGTTCAGCACCATGCAGGTCTGGCAGATCGATCACGAACAGCGCGTGATCCACCTTGGCCCCCGCGCCGCGTAGCAATTCGGTCGCCGCCAGCGCCGTCCCGCCCGTGGCGATGAGGTCGTCCACGATCACCACGCGGTCGCCCTTGCCGATCGCGCCGGGATCGATCTCCAGCCGGTCACGCCCGTATTCCAGCGCATAGTCGATGCCCACCGTGCGCACCGGCAGCTTGCCCGGCTTGCGTACCGGTACGAACCCCTTGCGCATATGTGCCGCCACCGCCGCGCCGAAGATGAACCCGCGCGCTTCCATGCCGGCGATCAGGTCGGCACCTGCCGCTTCTGCCATCCGTGCCAGATGCGCGATGCATGCTGCAAAGCCCTCACCATGCCGGATCAGCGTCGTCACGTCGCGGAACAGGATTCCCTTGGCGGGGAAGTCGGGCACGGTGCGCACCAGCGCCTTGATCTCATCCTTGGTCATTGCGGCCTTCCATAATCGCGCCCACAAAAAAGGCCACCGTTGCCGGTGGCCTCTGTTTGTTGCCTGAGGCGATAGTCTTAGTGCTTGTCAGCCCAGACATTCCGCTTGGCGAGGTAGGCAAGAACCGTGGCTGCCAGCAGGAAGCCCAACACCGGCCAGCCCGTCTGCTTGCGCTTGTCGAGCTTCGGCTCAGCCGTCCAGGTCAGGAACGCCGAAACGTCCATCGCCATCTGGTCGACCGTCGCCTTGGTGCCGTCGCTGTAGGTCACCTGACCTTCGCTGGTCAGCGGCTGCGGCATGGCGAGGTTCAGGTTGGCGAAGTACGGGTTGAAGTACAGGCCATCCGGCGTCTTCGCGTCGGGGAACTTCTTGAGCAGTTCCTCGCCCGCTTCGTTCTTGTAGCCGGCCTGATCGACATAGCCGGTCAGCAGCGAGTGGATGTACTGCGCGCCGCCATGACGCGACTTGGCGATCAACGAGAGGTCCGGCGGATTGCCTTGCCCTGCGTAGTACACCGGCGGGAAGTGGTCCGAAGGCAAGTTCGGACGTTCGCCGCGGTCACCGGTCTTGGGATCGAAGGTCTGGGCCTTGGTGCCCCAGTTCTTCGCGATCGCCTTCACTTCGGCTTCGTTGTAGCCCAGCGCGCCGAGGTCGCGGAACGCCACCTGCTTCAGGCTGTGGCAGTTGGAGCAGACTTCCTGATAGACCTTGAAGCCGCGCTGCAGCTGCGCCTTGTCGAAGGTGCCGAAGGGCCCGTCGAACGAGAACTTCACGTCCTTCGGGTGCATGTGGAACAGCTTCTCCGCGCTCGGCGGGGTGGGCTGTGTAGCCGCGTTGTAAGCACCGACCCCGAAGGACAGGAGCAGCGCGGCTACGAAGAAGAGGCCAACGAGCGGGCCAAATAGACGGACCATGAGGTTTCCCTTTGGATGTGCCGGGTTGGCAGGCTCAGGCGACAGCTGGGGCCGACGGCGGGGTAGCTGGAGCGAGGGTGGCGTGCTCGTCCTTGCCCAGCACGGCCTCGGTGATCGAGAACGGCAGCGGCTGCGGCGTCTCGATCGACGAGACGATCGGCAGGATCACGAGGAAGTGCAGGAAGTAGTACATCGACGCGATCTGCGAGATCATCACGTAGGGCTCTTCCGCCGGGGCGCCGCCGCAGTAGCCCAGCACGAGCACGTCGATGACGAGCGCGTAGAAGAACTTGCGGAACAGCGGACGGTAGTGGCCCGAACGGACCGGGCTCGTGTCGAGCCAGGGCAGGAAGAACCACACGAGGATCGCGCTGAACATCGCGAGCACGCCCATCAGCTTCGCCGGGATGATCAGGAAGTCCGAGGTGAAGGCGCGCAGGATCGCGTAGAACGGCCAGAAGTACCATTCGGGAACGATGTGCGCGGGGGTCGAAAGCGGGTTCGCCGGGATATAGTTGTCCGGGTGGCCCAGCAGGTTCGGTGCGAAGAACACCAGCGCGCAGTAGACCATCAGGAAGATGCCGAGGCCGAAGCCGTCCTTGGCGGTGTAGTAGGGGTGGAACGGCACGGTGTCCGATTCCTGCTTCACCTCAACGCCGGTCGGGTTGGACGAGCCGGGGATGTGCAGCGCCCAGACGTGGAGGATGATCACACCCAGGATCACGAAGGGCAGCAGGAAGTGCAGCGAGAAGAAGCGGTTGAGCGCGGCGTTGTCCGGCGCAAAGCCACCGAGCAGCCATTCCTGCAGCGGCGGGCCGACCAGCGGGATCGCCGAGAACAGGCCGGTGATGACCTTGGCGCCCCAGAAGCTCATCTGGCCCCAGGGAAGCACGTAGCCCATGAAGGCGGTCGCCATCATGAGCAGGAAGATCACGACGCCCAGCAGCCAGATCATTTCGCGCGGGGCCTTGTACGAGGAGTAGAAGAAGCCGCGGAAGATGTGGGTGTAGACCACGATGAAGAACATGCTCGCGCCGTTGGCGTGGGCATAACGGAGCATCCAGCCCCAGTTCACGTCGCGCATGATGTGCTCGACGCTGTCAAACGCCACGCCGGCATTCGCCGCGTAGTGCATGGCGAGGACAACGCCCGTCACGATCTGCAGAACCAGCGCGAAACCGGCGAGCACGCCGAAGTTCCACATGTAGTTCAGGTTGCGCGGAACCGGATAACCGGCGCCGACCGCGTTGTAGACAAAGCGGGGGAGGGGAAGCTTCTCATCGATCCACTGCATCAGCGGATGCGACGGCTTGTATTCGTTCGCCCAGGGAAAGCTCATCGTGTCAGTCCTCAGCCGATCTTCACGACAGTGTCGGAAGAGAATTCATGGGGGGGCACCTCAAGGTTCTTGGGCGCGGGGCCTTTGCGAATGCGGGCCGCGGTATCGTAGACCGAGCCGTGGCAGGGGCAGAAATAGCCGCCGAACTCGCCCTTCACTTCGCCCTCGCCGGCGCCGAGCGGCACGCAGCCGAGGTGGGTGCAGACGCCCATCGTGATCAGCCAGTTGGTCTTGCCCGCGGTGGTGCGCTGCTCGAGCGTCTGCGGGTCACGCAGGCTCGCCACATCGACCGCGTCGGCCGACTTGATTTCCTCGGGCGTCAGATTGCGGATGAAGACCGGCTGCTTGCGCCACACGGCCTTGATCGCCTGACCCGGCGCAATCGCCGAGATGTCGATTTCGGTCGAGCTTTCCGCCAGCACGTCGGCTGAAGGTGCCATTTGCGAAATCAACGGATAGAGCGCGGCGAGACCGCCGACGCCTGCGAAGCTCACCGCAGCAATATTGATGAAGTCACGGCGCCGTACGCCGTCACCAGCCATGGTAGCCTCAGCGATGCTTGCTTGTTCAGCCATTGCCATTCCCTGCCTGCGCTGCCGCCGCCACGGATCGGGCGCGATAGCGTGTCCTAAAATGTCCCACACCGATCCGGCGGGAAAGTGCCCAAAGGGACGCTCGTCCAGCCATGCCGCACCAATCCCCCGCCTGCGCGAGAGTCCGGTCCCCTTGGGCGCGCCTGATAGACGCAAAGCCTTGCGTTTGCCAACAAGCATTTTGTCGCGAAGGCGAGGCAGCTAATCGCATTTTAAACAGGGACTTGGCTGATTACTGCAAGTCATTCGCAAGACCGGTCTTGCTGCGGTGTGACAAAGTATCAATCGGCCGCCTTTCAGATGACTCGGTGGAGCCCTGCCCCATCGGGCCATCCCGGCGCCGCAAGACCCATCACCTTGAACAAGGCGCCCATTTCCGCCGGGGCGGTGAGGCGGATCGTCGCTGCCTCGATGGCCTCCGCCGCCTGGGGCGCCGCCCGCGCAAGGCTCCCGGCCCGTGCCCCGATGCCGAGGGCGGCAAGCCAGTGCCCTTGCGTGCTGGTCCCCAACCAGCGCGCACCGGCCTGCTCTGCAACTTCGCCTAGCGTGGCAAAGTCGACATGCGCGGTGAGGTCCGCCTCGCCCGGCGCGGCAAAAACATCCACTTTCCGGTGTGCGCGAACCGCCTGCAAGGTGCTGCCCAATTGCGGCTCGGCATAGCCATAGTCGATCAACAGCGCCGCGCCACCCTGCGCCGCAAGTCGGCCCGCCACTTCCTGCACGATCGTCGCCGCAGCCGGCGATGCCTCGACGATTGCGCCTTCGGCCGCCGTGGCGAAGCGCTCAGGTACCGCCGCATCCATCGGCCTTGTCCCCGCAACCGGGAGGAACGCACCATCAGCATCAAGCCCCACCATGCGTTCGCGCCAGCCGCTCGCCGTGCGCACCAGCTGCCGCACCGGCAGTGCATCGAGGAACTCGTTGGCGACGATCAGCAAGGGCTTGTCCGTCGGCAACCCGGAAAGATCGTGATGCCACACCGCGCCCGGATGCGCCGCTTCCTGCAGGGCCTTGAGCGCCGGACTGGTCTCGACAAAATGCACCTCGGGACAGAGCCCGCCGCGCCGGGCCGCCCGCAGCGCATCCCGCGCCAAAGTCCCGCGTCCAGGGCCAAGCTCCACATAGCAGGCACCCTCCGGCCTCCCGGCGCGCTGCCAGAGATCCGCCAGCCACAGGCCGATCAGTTCGCCGAACATCTGGCTGATCTCGGGCGCGGTCACGAAGTCGCCCGCCGCGCCCAGCGGATCGCGCGAGCCATAGTAGCGCGCGTTCGCCTCGGCCATGTAGTGCGCGATCGAGATTGGCCCGGTTGCCGCAATCAACCGCGCGAAAACTGCCGTCAGCCCCTCTGTCATCGCTCCCGCTCCGCGCTCAGGATACGATTGTCTGCCCCGCAGTCTGCCCGGCCGGCTGGATCGTCACCGCCAGCGGCGGGCTCATCAGCGCGCGGAACGCGAGGCCCAGCCCGATCGCCATCATCGGCAGGGTCAGCCACTGGCCCATCGAGAGCCCGCTGCGCATCGCGAAATCGAGCAGCTGCGCGTCCGGCTCGCGGTAGAATTCCACCATGAACCGCGCCAGCGCATAGCCGAGGCCAAATACCCCCACGAGCAGGCCCGGCCGCCAGCGCGCGCGGGTCCTCCAGAACAGGAGGAACAGCACGACGCCGAGGACGAGGCCCTCCAGCAGCGCCTCGTACAGCTGGCTGGGATGGCGCGGCATCGGGCCAGCGCCGGGGAACACCATCACCCACGGCACTTTCGAATCGGTCACCCGCCCCCACAGCTCGCCGTTCACGAAGTTGGCACAGCGGCCGAAGAACAGGCCCGGCGGCACGCAGACGGCGATGTAGTCGCAAGTCCGCACGAAGTTCAGCCCGCCGCGCCACGAAACCCAGGCGATGGCGATGACCGTGCCGATCAGGCCGCCATGAAAGCTCATGCCGCCCTCCCACAAGCGGATCAGCCGCGCAGGATCGGTCAGCAGTTCCGGCGCATAGAACGCCGCATAGCCAAGCCGGCCGCCGAGGATGACTCCCAGCGTGGCGTAGAAGAACAAGTCATCGGCATGGCGCTGCGCCAGCGGTGCGCCCGGCTGGCGGATCATCCGTCCGAGCTGGAAGTAGGCCAGCATGATCCCCGCCAGATAGGCAAGGCTGTACCACTTGATCGCGAAAAACCCGAGGTCGATCGCGATCGGCGACAGGCCGAGGTTCTCCCAGTGCAGCGGCGGGTGACCCGCAACAGCGGCGGCTGCGGCGGCCGATAGTGACAGCAAGGGTCAAGCTCCCTAGAGTTCTCGCAACGACGAGGTTTGTAACAGAACGGTTTTGTTTTGTGCCGCGTGCGCCGCAGCCTTGCGCGGCCTTCTGGCACAGGGCAAACCCGTCAGGCAAACCGAATAAAAGGTTGGACCCCGACGCTGTACCTTTTGCAGGGTAGCCAAGCGAATTGGGGCTGAGAGGAGAGTTCAGATACCCATGTTGACCCAGCTCGATCGGGATCTCGCCCAGGTGATGGATGGGCTTACCGCCCCCGGCGGCATGCTCGCCACCACACCCTTCCGCGCCTTCGATCGCGACCTCCCGATGATTGCTGCCGCCCCGCCCACGCTCGGCGCCTATTTCACCCAGTTCTGCACGTTCCACGGCGCGAAGGAGTACATCGTCGATGGTGATGTGCGCCTGACCTTTGCCCAGACGCTCGAAGCCGCGCGAATCGCCGCAGGCGGCCTCGTTGCCGGGCATGGCCTCCAGAAGGGTGACCGCGTCGGCATCGCCGCGCGCAATTCGGCGAACTGGATCGTCGCCTACATGGCGGTGCTCATGGCCGGCGGCTGCGCTGTCCTCATCAACGGCTGGTGGCAGGGCGAGGAAATGGCCCAAGGTATCGACATGGTCGGCTGCCGCATGATCATCGCCGACCGCCAGCGTGCCGAGCGCCTGACCGGCATCGCCCACGGTGCCGAGATCATCCCGCTCGTCCACGATTGCTATCCCTCCGAAGGCCTTGCCGCGCTCACCGCCAAAGGCGGCGATGCTTCTACCCCGCTCCACGAAGTCGGACCCGACGATCTCGCCACGATCCTGTTCACCTCGGGCTCGACCGGCGTCTCGAAGGGCGCCTACTCCAACCACCGCGGCGTGGTGCAGGGCACCTTCAGCTACCTCGCGCAGAGCGTCATGGTCCTCGGCCTGATGACCGCGCGCGGCGAGGCGCCCCCACCGAACGCGCAGCCCATCGCGCTCGTCAACGTTCCGCTGTTCCACGTCACCGGTGAAGTGCCGCTGATGCTCCAGTCCTACGCGCTCGGCCGCAAGCTGGTGCTCATGCCAAAGTGGGACGCGGTCACCGCGATGCAGCTCATCGAGCGCGAGAAGGTAACCTATTTCGTCGGCGTCCCGCTGATGAGCTACGAGATCGCCACGCACCCCGATCACGACAAGTACGACCTTTCGACTTGTGTCACCTTCGCCGCCGGCGGTGCCCCGCGTCCGGTCGAGCACGTCGACCGTATCCGCAAGGCGCTGCCCCACGCCTTCCCAATCCTCGGCTACGGCCTCACCGAAACCAACGGCGTCGGCTGCGGAAACTTCAACGAGAACTACATCGCCAAGCCCGGCAGCACCGGCACCCCCTCGCGCCCGCTCGTCGACCTTGCGATCCTTGACGATAGCGGAAACCCTGTCGTGCAGGGCCAGCTCGGCGAAGTCGCGATCCGCAGCGTCTGCAATTTCCTCGGCTACTGGGACAACCCCGAGGCGACCGCTGCCGCCATCATGCCCGATGGCTACTTCCGCACCGGCGATCTCGGCTATCTCGATCCCGAAGGCTACCTCTTCATCGTCGACCGCAAGAAGGACATCATCATCCGCGGCGGCGAGAACATCGCCTGCATCGAGGTCGAAAACGCGATCTACGCGCACCCCGGCGTCGCCGAAGCCAGCGTGTTCGGCCTGCCCGACGAGCTCTACGGCGAAGTCCCCGTCGCGGTCTATCTTGCCAAGGAAGGCTGCACGGTAAGCCCGGACGACCTGCGCACGTTCCTCGCCTCCCACATCGCCGCCTTCAAGATCCCCGTGCAGTTCTGGGAAGAACATGAAGCGCTGCCCCGCCTCGGCACCGAAAAGGTGGACAAGCGCACCCTCAAGCAGCGCTACGGGGCGCAATGGCAAGAGACGCGCAAGGCGGGATAGGCTAGAGGGGAGGGGTCATGATCACCCCCCGGATTCCCAACCAGCGCGCCATCATCGATCGCCGGGCGCTTGCCGATGCGATTGCCGAACAGGTCGCGGCGCAGGGCGACAAGGCCCGGACCGCGATCGTCGAGCTGCTGCGCTATGCCCTCGCCAAAGGGCGTGACGAACTCGCCCGGCGCTTGCGCGAAAAGCCTTCGCACGGAACCGAATGCGCGCAGGGTCAGGCCTTCCTGATCGATCAATTGGTGCGCGTGATCCACGATCACGTCGTCGGCCACGTCTATCGCGCGAGCAACCGCTCGACCGGCGAACGCATCGCGCTGGTCGCGGTCGGCGGCTACGGGCGCGGCGAGATGGCGCCTCACTCGGACGTCGACATCGCCTTCCTCACCCCGACCAAGCCGACGGCATGGTGCGAGCAGGTGATCGAGGCGATGCTCTATTTCTTCTGGGACCTGGGTCTCAAGGTCGGCCAGTCTAGCCGCTCGCTCGACGAGATGGTGCGCATGGCGCGCAGCGATCTCACCATCCGCACCGCGCTGCTCGAAGGCCGCTATATCTGGGGTGACCGCGCTCTTTACGAAGAAGGCTCGCGCCGCTTCTGGGCCGAAGTCGTCACCGGCACCGAGCGCCAGTTCGTCGCCGAGAAGCTCGCCGAGCGCAACGAGCGGCACAAGAAGCTGGGTGACAGTCGCTACGTCGTCGAGCCCAATGTGAAGGAAGGCAAGGGCGGCCTGCGCGACCTCCACACGCTCTACTGGATCGGCAAATACATCCACAAGGTTCGAGATCCCAGCGAACTCGTCGAAGTCGGCCTGCTCACCGCTGCCGAATACCGAGCCTTCCGCCGCGCCGAGAGCTTCTTCTGGTCGGTCCGCTGCCACCTCCATGCCGTCACCGGCCGCGCCGAGGACCGCCTGACCTTCGATCTCCAGCGCGAAGTCGCGCTGCGCATGAACTTCGCCGATCGCCCGTGCAAAAGCGCGGTCGAGCGCTTCATGCAGTACTTCTTCCTGCAGGCGACGCAGGTCGGCTCGCTCACCGGCATGTTCCTTGCCCAGCTCGATGAACAGTTCGCCAAGACGAAGCTCGGCTTCTTCGCCGCGCTGCGCGGCCGCCGCAAGCGCAAGATCGGCGCCTTTCCGATCCAGGCCGAAAAGCTCGGCGCCGACGGCGATGATTTCTTCCGGCAGGATCCCGTCCGCCTGATCGAGATCTTCCTCGTGGCCGACCGCGAGGGCCTCGAAATCCACCCCGAAGCGATGCGCCTCGCGCGGCGCGATTCCGGCCTGATCGACGCATCGGTCCGCCGCGATCCGCGCGCGAACACGATGTTCATGGAACTGCTCACCAGCCGCCGCGACCCCGAAACCGCGCTGCGCTGGATGAGCGAGGCGGGCATCTTCGGGCGCTTCGTCCCCGATTTCGGCCGCGTCGTCGCGCAGATGCAGTTCGACATGTACCACCACTATACGGTCGACGAGCATACCATCCGCGCCATCGGCCTCCTGTCGCGCATCGAGAAGGGCGAGGAAACCGAGCAGCATCCGATGGCGACCGAGGTCATCTCGAAGGTCGCCTCGCGCCGCGTGCTCTATGTAGCGACCCTGCTCCACGATATCGCCAAGGGCCGGCGCGGCGATCACTCGATCCTCGGCGCGGAAATCGCGATGAAGCTCTGCCCGCGCCTCGGCATGTCGCCGGCCGAAACGGAACTCGTCGCATGGCTGGTGCGTTGGCATCTCCTGATGAGTGCAACCGCCTTCAAGCGCGATCTTGCGGACTACAAGACCATCGCCGACTTTGCCGGCCGTGTGCAGAGCCAGGAGCGGCTGCGTCTCCTCCTGGTGCTCACCATCGTCGATATCCGCGCGGTTGGCCCCGGCATCTGGAACTCGTGGAAGCGCCAGCTGCTGGGCGATCTGTTCACCTCCACCGAGGAAGTGCTGCGCCTCGGCCACAAGCAATATGGCCGCGCCGAACGCATTGCCGCCAAGAAGAAGGCTGTCGCCGCCCTCCTCAAGGAGCGCGACGCCCTCATCGGCACGGTCGGCAAGCAACTCGGCGATGCCTACTGGATCGCCGAGCCCGAGGACATTATCGCGCTCAACCTCCAGCAGATGGATATCTCGCTCGATGAGCCGCTGACAGTCGAAGCCCACTGGTACCCTGCGCGCGGAGCCACGCTCGTTACCGTGCTGGCCGCCGACCACCCCGGCTTGTTCTACCGCATCGCCGGCGGCATCCACCTCGCCGGCGGCAACATCATCGACGCGCGCATCCACACCGCGCGCAACGGCCTCGCGGTCGACAACTTCCTCGTGCAGGATCCGCTTGGCCGCCCGCTCAACGAGCCCGCGCAGATCGCCCGGCTCAAGAACGCCATTGCCGATGCGCTCGCCAACCGGGTCAAGCTCCTGCCCCAGCTTGCCGCGCGCCCCTCCGCCCGCCCCCGCGCCGAGGCGTTCGAGGTCGAGCCCATCGTCATCTTCGACAACAAGGCCTCCAACCGCTTCACCGTGATCGAGGTCGGCGCGCGCGATCGCCCCGCGCTGCTCAGCCAGCTCGCCCGCGCACTGTTCGAGGCGCGGCTGGTCGTCCACTCCGCCCACATCGCCACTTACGGCGAACGCGCGGTCGATACGTTCTACGTGACCGACCTGCTCGGCGAGAAGATCGAGGCCGATACCCGCATGCGCGCCGTCGAGAAGCGCCTGATCGAAGCGGCGGAGGATCGTCGCAGCAAGGCCGCCGCGGCATGACCGAGGCGCAATACCTCGCCGGCCGCATCCTCCTCGCCATGCCCGGCATGGGCGACACCCGCTTTGATCACGCCGTCATCGCGATGTGCGTGCATGATGAACACGGCGCGCTCGGCATCGGTGTCGGCAGCATTCGCGAAGGCGTGACCCTGCACAGCCTGCTCACCGACGTCGGCATCGATCCCGGCGTCGCGCCCGATGGTCCGGTGCTCAACGGCGGTCCGGTCGAAACCTCGCGCGGTTTCGTGCTCCACAGCACCGATTGGGGCGGCAGCGGTTCGGTAGAGGTCAGCCCGCTCTGCGCCTTGTCCGCTTCGATGGACGTCCTGCGCGCCATCGCCGAAGGGCGCGGCCCCTCGAAATGGCTCGTCGCGCTCGGCTATGCCGGCTGGGGCGCCGGCCAGCTCGAAGGCGAAATGCGCCATCACGGCTGGTACGCCGCCCAGGGCCGCAGCGAGATCCTGTTCGAAACCCCCGTCGCCGCCCGCTGGGCCGCCACCTGGCGCGCCGAGGGCATCGACCCCTCCCACCTCGTCAGCCAGACCGGCCGCGCCTGAGCCGTGCCCCCTATGCTGATCCGCCGCGCCGAAGCCGGAGACGCTGCCGCAATCTGGGCAATCATCGAGCCGATAATCCGCGCCGGCGAGACCTATGCCCTAGATCGAGCGATGAGCGAGGCCGACGCGCTGGCCTACTGGCTCAGTCCTGATCGTGAGACGTTTGTGGTTGAAGCGGATGGCGCCATCCTCGGCACCTACTACCTTCGCGCCAATCAGGCTGGCGGCGGCAGCCACGTTTGCAATTGCGGCTACATGACGAGCCCTGCCGCCATGGGCCGTGGCGTGGCCCGCACCATGTGTGCCCATTCGATCGAACAGGCCCGCGAACGAGGTTTTCGGGCCATGCAGTTCAACTTCGTTGTCAGCACCAATGAGCGAGCTGTCAGCCTCTGGCAAACGCTGGGGTTCGAGATCGTCGGGCGTTTGCCCAAGGCATTCCACCATCCGGTCCGAGGTTATGTCGATGCCCTGGTCATGTTTCGCGGTCTCTGCTGACCCTTCTGATGAACATCACTTTCCTGCGAATCGCTGCAGTGCCTCATCCTTGCCAATCAGCGGCAGCAGCGCCTTCATATCCGGTCCGTGGTCCATGCCTGTCAGCGCCTGCCGCAGCGGCAGAAACAGCGCCTTGCCCTTGCGTCCGGTCATGTCCTTGAGGGCTCCGGTCAGCGCACCCCAAGGTTCGTCCGACAAATCAATTCCTGCGAGGACTGTCGCCGCCTGATCCAGAAAAGCCCGCGTTTCCGCATCGAATTCCGGCGCCGCAATCGGCCCCGTTACGACGCGCCACCAATCGGCAGCTTCAGCCACAGCGTTCAGATTGGGCCGGATAGCCGCCCACGCAGCTTCGCCCATACCCTTCGGCAACCGCTCCGCCACCCGCGCAAACGGCAGCCGATGGATTACCGCTGCATTCACCCGCGCCAGTTCCGCATCATCGAACCGCGCCGGCGCCCGTCCGAACCGCGCAAGGTCAAAGCTCGCCGCCAGGTCGTCCGCGTCCAGCGCCGGATCGATCGGATCGCTCGTGCCCAGCCGCGCCAGCAGTGCGATCAGCGCCTCGGGCTCGATCCCGCTCTCGCGCATCTCTGCCACGCCTAGCGAGCCCAGCCGCTTGGAAAGCTTGCCCTCCGCGCCCGTCAGCAGCGCCTCATGCGCAAAGCGCGGCACCTGTGCACCCAGCGCCGCGAACATCTGCAGCTGAGTTGCGGTGTTGGAAACATGGTCCTCGCCGCGCAGCACGTCGGTCACGCCCATCTTGATGTCATCGATCACCGAAGGCAGCATGTAGAGCCACGATCCATCCGCCCGCCGCACAACGGGATCGGACATCTGGCGCGGATCGAAATGCTGGGCCCCGCGGATGCCATCAACCCATTCGATCGGCGTTTCATGGTCAAGCAGGAAGCGCCAGTGCGGCGCCTCGCCCGCCGCAGCCTTGGCCGCATGGTCCGCCTCGCCCAGCTTCAGTGCGGCGCGGTCATAGATCGGCGGCAGCCCGCGCCCCAGCAGCACCTTGCGCTTGAGCTCCAGTTCCTGCGCCGTCTCGTAGCAGCGATAAAGCCGCCCCGCCGCGACCAGTTTCTCGAATGCCGCCTCATAGATCGCAAAACGTGCAGATTGCCGCTCCTCGCGCTCGGGATGGAGCCCCAGCCACGCCAGATCGGCGCGGATCGCCTCGACATGCTCCTCGCGGCTGCGTGCAACGTCGGTATCGTCGATCCGCAGCAGGAACCGCCCGCCGCTTTTCTTCGCCAGCAGCCAGTTGTGCAGCGCCGTGCGGATATTGCCGACATGCAGCGTGCCGGTGGGCGAGGGAGCGAAGCGCGTAGTGACCGTCATGGCCTGTGCCTATAGCGGCCCCCGCTTGCCCGACAAGGTCAGCGCATCAGCATCAGCGCGTGCGTGCAGGCAGCCCACAGCGGCTCATGGCGGTCGGGCCGGACAAGGCCGCCAATCGCGGCGTCGAACGCCGTTCGGTCCCTTGCGCACCCGGCCTCGGCGAGCAGGGCCACCGTCGCCTCGTCCGGCGAAAGACGCTGGCAACACGCTCGACCGACGACGAAAGGTTCAGGCCACGCCTGCGCCACCGCACGCACCAGATCATGCACGGCATAGGCCGCCTCGCAATTGCACAGTCGCAGGGCCAGTGCCGGCAAGGGGTCGGTCCGATCGCGTGCGGCAAGCGCGCAAAGTCGGAAGGCATGAACCACTTCCTGCGCGGCAGGGCTTTGCGCTTGCAACACGCGCGGCTTGGCGAGTGCAGCGATGGTGGCGGCGTAGCGGGTGAGCGAAGTCATGGCCAAACCTGTCTGTTGCGAGCGATTCGCAAGTTATCAGGTCGCGCTCCTTCGTCAATGCGAATCGTTCGCAATAAGATCAGCCGGTGCGGAAACCATGCGTAATCGGATAGCGCCGGTCGCGCCCGAAGTTGCGCATGCCCAGCTTCACCCCCGGCGGGGCCTGACGACGCTTGTACTCCGCCACGTTGAGCAACCGCTCGATCCGCGCGACTGTAGCCCGCTCGAAGCCTTCCGCCACCAGTTGGTCGACGCTCTTCTCGTGCTCTACCAGTCCCAGCAGGATGCCATCGAGCACCGCGTAATCCGGCAGCGAATCCGAATCCTTCTGGTCCGGGCGCAGTTCGGCACTGGGCGGCTTGGTGATGATCCGCTCGGGCATGACCATGCCTTCTGGCCCCAGCCCGATCTTGGGCCGCGCGGCATTGCGCCAGCGCGAGATCGCGAACACGGTCGTCTTGTAGGCGTCCTTGAGCGGGTTGTAGCCGCCGTTCATGTCACCATAGATCGTCGCGTAGCCGACGCTCATTTCGCTCTTGTTGCCGGTCGTCACCAGCATCGGGCCAAACTTGTTCGAAAGCGCCATCAAGGTCGTGCCGCGAATGCGCGACTGCAGGTTCTCCTCGGTGAGGTCCGGCGAGCGGCCCTCGAACGTCGGCGCCAGCATATCGGCAAAGGCATCCACCGCCGGCACGATCGGGATCGTATCGAGCCGCACGCCCAGCATCTTCGCGCAGGCCTCTGCGTCTTCAAGACTCTCGGCGCTGGTATAGGCACTGGGCATCATCACGCACCACACCCGCTCCGGCCCCAGCGCATCGACTGCAATCGCCGCGCAGATTGCCGAATCGATCCCGCCCGAAAGCCCAAGGACCACGCCGGGGAACCGGTTGGTGTTCACATAGTCGCGCAATGCCAGGACCATCGCGCAGTAGATATCCTCGGGATGCTCGGCGAGTTCGCAGACCACGCCCGGCTGGCAGCGCCAGCGGTTGCCGACCTTGTTCCAGACCGTGTCGACAATCGCTTCTTCCCAGTCCGGCAGCTGCGCCCACAGCGCGCCCTCAGGACCGACGACAAAGCTCGCCCCGTCAAACACGACTTCATCCTGCCCGCCGACGCGGTTCACGAAGACCAGCGGAATGCCGGTATCGATCGCCCGGCGCTTGGCCACGCCTTCGATCCGCAGCTCTTCCTTGTCGATCTCGTAAGGGCTGCCATTGATGCAGATGAAGATTTCGGCGCCCTGTTCGGCCAGATGGCGGCACACCGGTGCGTGCCAGATGTCCTCGCAGATCGGCAGGCCCAGCATCGCGCCGCGAAATGGCACCGGCTCCGGCAGCGGACCGGGCAGGAAATAGCGCTTCTCGTCGAAAGTGCCGTAGTTGGGCAGTTCGACCTTGAAGCGCACCGCCGCCACTTTGCCCTGATCAAGCAGCGCCACCCCATTGTGCAGCGCTCCGTCGCGGACGAACACCGAGCCGACCAGCATCGCCGGCCCGCCGTCCGCCGTGGCCGCCGCCAGCGCATCCAGCGCAATCGCCGCGCGTTCGATCAGCGCCGGCTTCAGGATGAGGTCTTCCGGCGGATAGCCGATCAGCTGCAGTTCCGGATAGACGATGAGGTCGCTGCCCTCCGCGCGTTCGCGCACGGCGAGCATCGCGGCGGTGTTTGCGACCAGATCGCCGACCTTCTGGTTGAGCTGGGCAAGTGTGATGATGAGTGTATCGGCCATGGGGTGACCCTAGGCGGCATTGGCCCGGCAGTTCAAGGACCACCATTGGTGCAAAACCGTATGTCGGAACGTTGCAATGCTGTCATCTTGGGCTAAGGGCGCAGCCATCGCCCAGATTCGAGGGACTCGGGGAAGCCCATGAAGATCATGTCCGGCAACGGCAACCTGCCGCTGGCCCGCGCCATCGCCGCCTATCTCGAACTGCCGCTGACCGAGGCTTCGGTCCGCCGCTTTGCCGACGAGGAAGTCTTCGTCGAGATCCACGAAAACGTGCGCGGCGAGGACGTGTTTATCGTCCAGTCGACCGGCTACCCGGCCAACGACAATCTGATGGAACTGCTGATCTGCATCGATGCGCTGCGCCGCGCCTCGGCCAAGCGGATCACCGCAGTAGTTCCCTACTTCGGCTATGCAAGGCAGGATCGCAAGCCAGGCCCGCGCACGCCGATCTCGGCCAAGCTCGTCGCCAACCTGATCACCACGGCGGGTGCCGACCGCGTCCTCGCCGTCGATCTCCATGCCGGGCAGATCCAGGGCTTCTTCGACATCCCGACCGACAACCTCTTCGCCGCGCCCGTCATGGCCGCCGATATCCAGACGCGCTACGGCGGTCAGGACCTGATGGTCGTCTCGCCCGACGTCGGCGGCGTGGTGCGTGCCCGCGCGCTGGCGAAGCGGCTCGACAACGCCCCGCTCGCCATTGTCGACAAGCGGCGTGATCGCCCCGGGCAGAGCGAAGTGATGAACATCATCGGCGACGTTTCGGGCCGCATGTGCATCCTGATCGACGACATCATCGATTCGGGCGGCACGCTCTGCAACGCGGCGCAGGCCCTGCTCGATGGCGGCGCCAAGGGCGTCGCGGCCTATATCAGCCACGGCGTGCTTTCGGGCGGTGCAGTGGCGCGGGTCAACAATTCGGCGCTCAAGGAACTCGTGATCACCGACACGATCCTGCCGACCGATGCCACCCAGGCCTCCGACCGCATCCGCGTGCTCACCATCGCGCCGCTCATCGGCGAAGCGATCCGCCGCATCGCCGACGAAAGCTCGGTCTCCAGCCTGTTCGACTGACTTGAAAAGGTTCCGGCCCCCCCTGAGGGGGAGGGTGCGGGACATCCCGTCAGAGGCCGAATGCCTCCAATGCGGCCTTGGCGATCACATCGCCGCGCTCCTGCACGAAGTGGCCCCCATCCGCGATTTCGAGCGGGAGCGGGCAGCCGTGGATCGTCTTGCGCAAATTGGCCATGACGTCCGGTCCCAGCACCGGGTCCATCATCCCCACCGCCATGAAAGTCGGCCCGCGCCAGTCATCGTGCCACCAAGCCGCCGCACGCTTGGCCTCGGCGACGCCTTCCATGTCCGGATCCGTCATCACCAGTTCCGGGAAGCGTCGCACGCCCGATTTGTAGGTCGCATCGGGGTAGGGTGCGCCATAGGCCGCTGCCTCGGCATCGCTCAGCCCAACTTGCGCCCGCTTGAACAGGGCCGGAATGTCGAGGTCCGGCTGGCTGCGATTGTAGGTCCGCCATGCATCGAAACCCGGCCCAGCCGAACGCCCGGTCGGGATCGCCGTGTTCATCACCAGCAGCCGCTCGAATCGCTCCGGCATCTCCGGCGGGATCGTGAGACCAAGAATGCCGCCCCAGTCCTGACACACGAGCGTCACGTTCTGCAGATCCAGCGCCTCGATGAACGCCATCAACATCCCGCGATGAAAGTGGAAGGTATAGACCGCCTCCTCCACCGGCTTGTCCGAACGGCCAAAGCCCAGCAGGTCAGGCGCGATCACCCTGTACCCGGCATCGGCGAAGACCGGGATCATCTTGCGGTAGAGGTAGCACCAGCTCGGCTGGCCATGGAGGCACAGGAACGTGGTCTTCGCATCGCGCGGCCCTTCGTCGAGGAAGTGGACCCGCAGCCCCTCATAACCCTTCAGAGTGTCGGTATAGTGCGGCGCAAAGGCATAGCCGGGCAGGTTCTCGAACCGGCTGTCATCGGTACGCAAGGCTTCCATTGAGCCTGTCTCCCATCGTGTTATCGTATCGCCGCGACCAGATTCTAGCGCTTGCCGCGCGCCTTGCAATTACCACCCTGCGGTTTTGACACCCGCGAGATTGCAGCCCAAGAGCAGCCGATGGCGCTGATCCTGTTCAACAAGCCCTTTGGTGTGCTCTGCCAGTTCAGCGCCGAGCCCCATGGCCTGCCGCGCCCGACATTGGCGGACTACATCAATCGCCCTGGCGTCTATCCCGCCGGGCGGCTCGATCACGACAGCGAAGGCCTCGTCCTGCTCACCGACGATGGGCGCCTGCAGGCCCGCATCGCCGATCCGCGCTACAAACTGGCCAAGACTTATCTGGTGCAAGTCGAAGGCGATCCGAACGAGACAGCTCTGGAACCGCTGCGCCGGGGACTCGTGCTGAAGGACGGCCCAACGCTCCCCGCCGAAGTCCGCCGCATCGATCCGCCAGCGCTTTGGCCCCGCGATCCGCCGGTCCGGTTCCGAAAGAGCGTGCCGGATTGCTGGCTGGAACTGACTATCCGCGAAGGCCGCAACCGGCAGGTCCGCCGCATGACCGCAGCCGCGGGTTATCCCACCCTTCGACTGGTTCGCTGGCGGATCGGCGAGTGGACGCTCGCGGGTTTCGCACCCGGCGACTGGTGCGAACTGCCTATTGCCAGGGTTTGATATCGCCCGGCGCGATCCGCGCGGTCGTCTCCAGCCGCCGCGCCTGCCGCGTTTCCAGCGACAGCGTCATCAGTGGCTGCGGCGAATCGACAAACTGGCGCGGGCTCATCCCGAACAATGCGGTGAACTCGCGGATCAGGTGGCTTTGATCGTAGTACCGCAGCGCGAGCGCCTCGGCCTCGTTGTGATCAGCCACGCCGCGCAGATGGCTCGCCATGTCGAGCGCCCGGGCGCGGCGCAGCACCTGCTTGGGCGGGATGCCGAAATCCCGGCGCACCAGTCGTTCCAGCCTGCGCTGTTCGGCACCGCACTGCTCTGCCAGCCGTGCGACGGTGATCTCCGGATTGGTGAAGGCAGCCGCTTCCACCGCCACAGTTACCGGATCAGGTTCAACCGCCCCGCTCCTGCGGACAAGGCGGCGCATGGCTTCCTCCATCGCGAGGCACCAGTCTTCAGCCGATGCGCTCTCGTCGAACAGCGCCATCCACTCTTCCCGGCACATGCCCAAAGTCTCAAGCGGCGCAAGCTTGTCGCACATCGTGTCGAGCTTGAGTTTGCCGAGCGCGTGGCAGGCACCTGGGCGGAACGAGAGGCCTACGCTGGTGAAGCTGCCCTTTACGGTGATCGGCATCCGCCGCGTCTGCGGGCCGAAATAGAGCGCAGCGCGGCCCATCTCGCGGCGTCCTTCGGCCGTCTCCGCCGTCCATTCCCCCCGCAACTGGATGCGCAGCATGGCCGCATCGCTGAAGATGCCGCACGAAAGCGCGTAGTCCTCCGGGGCATCGACGATGGTGACATAGAGCCGCGCGATCCATGGCGCGAGGTCGCGTGCCGGGGCGCGGCTGTATGAGATCGGCTGGCCGTCCCGCGTCGCTGCCCCGCCCGAGGCAATCGCCGGGTCAATGGCAGGTCTGCTCATTCGGTTCATCAATGCCCCCACACGCTCACCTGACGCAGCATTACCCGTTCGGTTAGCGATCTAGCCACCCAAACGTCCCCCGGGTGTGCGCAACATCACTATCGATAAGCACAAACCTGTGCCTTAGCCAAGGTGGTACGCCCGCGGAGGCAAGGTCCAGGGTGGTACAGGACAGGCCCCCTTGACCGCGCCCCCGGACGAAGGCCATGGCTGGGGCATGAAGGACACCGACCTCGATCGCGATATCGCTCTCGCCTTGCGCCTCGCCGATGCTGCCGGAGCGGCGATCCGTCCCTTTTTCCGCAGTGGCCTCACCGCCGATCGCAAGCCGGATGCTTCGCCGGTCACCCTTGCCGACCAGGCGGCGGAAGAGGCCATGCGTGTGATCCTTGCGGCCGAAGTGCCCGAGGACACCGTGATCGGGGAGGAAATGGGCTCCACTCCGGGCACTTCCGGGCGGAGCTGGGTGCTCGATCCGATCGACGGCACCACCGGCTTCCTTGCCGGCCGCCCGCTGTTCGGCACGCTCATCGCGCTCGTCGTCGAAGGCTTCCCCGTCCTCGGCGTGATCGATCAGCCGGTCCTGGGCGAACGCTGGCTTGGCGTGATCGGGCGGCCAACTACGCTCAATGGCCACGCCGTCCGCACCCGTGCCTGCGCTCAGTTGTCCGATGCCGCGCTTGCCACCACTGGCCCGCACTATTTCAACGATCACGATGGCAGCCATTTCATGGGCCTTGCCGCAAAGACCGATCACAAGCGCATGGTCATGGGCGGCGATTGCTACAACTACGCGATGCTCGCATCCGGCCATCTCGACGTGGTCTGCGAAGCCGGCCTCAAGCTGCACGACTGGGCCGCGCTCGTACCCGTGGTCGAAGGCGCCGGCGGCACGATGGCGGACTGGAACGGTGAGCCGCTCCATGCCGGGTCCGACGGTCACGTCATCGCCGTGGGTGACGCGGCGCGGCTCGAGGATGTCGTTGAAGCGCTCGCCTGCCACCACTGACAAGATGGCCTTCCCGCGCCGCCTGTTTTTCTACGGCACGCTGACGCACGAGCACTCCAATACGCTGACAACAACTTTGCTGCCTCGCCTCGGTGGCCGCCCACGCCGGGGCTGGGTGCGCGGAGCGCTGTTCCTCCGGCACGATCCTCTGGGCGTCTATCCGGTGCTGATGCCGGGGGCGGGGCGGGTGCGCGGCTGGGTCTATGGCGGATTGCGGCCGATCCCGCGTGCCGTTCTCGCCGCCTTCGACGCCTGGGAATACTGCGATCCCCGGCGACCGGGACGGGGCGAGTACCGGCGCGTCAACCTGATCGTCCACACGCGCGGCGGTCCCTTGCGCGCGGCCGCTTATCTTCCCAACCGCCGTGCGCCGCTCGGCCTAAGGGCTGTCCCGGGCGGAGATTTCGCTGCCTACGCGGCTGCTCGCGGACTTTCCGTACTGAGCGAATGAGCCATCTTGCCAGCCTCGCCCCCGCGTGCGAGCAAGCTTTCGTTACTTATTCGAAAGGCAGGGGCAATGCGCAAATGCGTCGCGGCGATCACACTCGGGCTGGCACTCGCCGCTGTTCCCGCCAGCGCTAGGACGGTCGTCGTCCGCGCCGCGCACATGGTCGATGTCCTTGCCGGCCGCACCGTCGACAACGTGCAGGTCGTGATCACCGATGGCCGCATCGCCTCGGTCGGCAAGGCAGGGGATGCCGTGCCCGCCGGTGCGGAGACCATCGATCTCGGTGCGCGCACGCTCGTGCCCGGCCTCATCGACATGCACGTCCACCTCACCAGCGATCCGCGCCTCAGCGGCTATCGCGGGCTTGCATACACCGACAACTTCTGGACGGTCGTCGGCGTCGCCAATGCCAAGCGCACCGTCGAGGCGGGCTTCACCACCGTGCGCAACGTCGGGGCCGGCAACTTCGACGATGTCGCGCTCAAGCAGGGCATCGAAGGGGGGTACATTCCGGGCCCCCGCATCGTTCCCGCGACCTACGCGCTCGGCGCGACGGGCGGGCACTGCGATTCGACCGAGTTCCCGCCTTCGATCAAGGTCCCATCCCCCGGCATCGCCAATTCGCCTGACGAGTTCCGCGCCGCCGTGCGCACCATGCGCAAGTACGGGGCCGAAGTGATCAAGGTCTGCATGACCGGCGGCGTCCTTTCAAAGACCGACAGCGTCGGCGGCCAGCAGATGAGCCTTGAGGAGATCAAGGCCGTCACCGACGAGGCGCATATGCTCGGCATGCGCGTCGCCGTGCACGCGCATGGTACGGCAGGGATCAACGACGCGATCCGCGGCGGGGTCGATACGATCGAGCACGCCAGCCTCGCGGATGACGAAAGCTTCAAGCTGGCCAAGGCCAAGGGCGCCTGGTTCGACATGGATATCTACAACGACGACTACATCCTTGCGGAAGGCGCCAAGAACGGCGTGTTCGAGGAAAGCCTCGCCAAGGAGCGCATGGTGGGCCGCAAGCAGCGCGAGACCTTCCGCGCGGCGCACGCCGCCGGGGTCAAGCTGCTGTTCGGGACTGACGGCGGCGTCTACCCCAATGGCGACAACGCCAAGCAGTTCGCCAAGATGGTCGAGTGGGGGATGACGCCGATGGAGGCGATCCAGGCCGCGACCAAGAGCGCTGCCGAGGCGCTGGACAAGACTGCCGACGTCGGAGCCATCGCACCGGGCCGCTATGGCGACATTGTCGCGGTGGACGGCGATCCCCTCGCCGATGTGCGCGTGCTGGAAAAGCCGGCGTTCGTGATGAAGGGCGGCGAAGTGGTCCGCGCCGCCCCCTGATGCCTCAGGCCTCGGAGGCCTCGCTGTTGAGCTGGATGTAGTTCGCGAGTCCCATCCGCGCGATCATCTCGAACTGGGTTTCGAGCACGTCGACGTGCTCTTCCTCGTTCGCGAGGATATCGGCGAACAAGTCGCGGCTGACGAAATCGCGCACGGTTTCGCAGTGGGCAATCGCGTCCTTCAGCAGCGGGATGGCATCGTGCTCCAGCGCGAGGTCGGCCTTGAGCACGTCCTCGACATCCTCGCCGATGCGCAGGCGGCCGATGGCCTGAAAGTTGGGCAGTCCGTCGAGGAACAGGATGCGGTCCGCCAGCCGGTCGGCGTGCTTCATCTCGTCGATCGATTCGTGGCGCTCGTATTCGGCGAGCTTCTTGAGGCCCCAGTTGGCCAGCATCCGGTAATGCAGCCAGTACTGGTTGATGGCCGTCAGCTCGTTGAGCAGGGCCTTGTTGAGGAATTCAATGACTTTGGGGTCGCCCTTCACGCTTCGTCTCCTCGCTATGCCAAGAGACTAGAGAGCGGCGCTCCCGGGCGCAAGGCAGCCGTTCACGCAGCGATGCAGGCGCGCGCCTCGCTCACGATCTGCTCTGCGTCTTCGAGGCACTGGCGGCACTGCGGCGCAAAGCCGAGCTTGCCATAGAGCGATTCGGCGTCACCGCTCTGCTCGCAGGCGGCGCGGCGCAAGTCTTTTTCGCGGATGGCGTTGCAGATGCAGATGTACATCGATTGCGAGTCCTCGCTGTGCTGAGGATTATTTAATGCGAGGCATTTGCAATAGCAAGAGGCATATGCGCCCGCCGTCAGTACGACGCAGCGTTGCATTTCAGCGTCGGCAGCCCTATGTCCGAACGCGCATCAAGAGTTGGGGTGTGACGCCCCGACGCCAACCTGCCGGTCTCCGGGCAAGGTGGCGCCTTCGGCGACGAAGGGATGCGGCCGGTCCGGCAACCAAACGGAACAAGGCTGCAGGCGGCGTCTCACCCTCGAAGTCCAAAGGGTTACGACACGTGCCGATTCGCATTGCCGACAATCTTCCCGCCCGCCGCACGCTGGAGTCCGAGGGCGTGATCGTCATGAGCGAGACCGAAGCGGCGCGGCAGGATATCCGCCCCCTGCGGGTCGCCCTGCTCAATCTGATGCCCGACAAGATCACCACCGAGACGCAGATCGCCCGCCTGCTCGGCGCGACGCCGCTGCAGATCGAACTCGAACTGGTGCGCATTTCGGACCACGTCAGCAAGAATACCTCGGCCGGTCACATCACCGCGTTCTACCGCCCGTGGGAGGATATCCGCGCCGAAAAGTTCGACGGACTTATCATCACCGGCGCGCCGGTCGAGCAGATCGAATATGAGGAAGTGACCTACTGGGACGAGATGCGCCGCATCCTCGATTGGTCGCAGGACAATGTGCACCGCACCCTTACGCTGTGCTGGGGTGCGATGGCGGCGCTGCATCACTTCCACGGCATCCCCAAGCATGCGCTGACGGAGAAGGCGACCGGTGTGTTCAGTCATGCGAATCGCGTTCCGGCAAATCCGATCATGCGCGGGTTGCCGGACCGCTTCGACGTGCCCGTCTCGCGCTGGAGCGAGCTCAGGGCCACCGATCTGCCGTCCGGGCGCGGTCTGGAGGTGCTCGCCGACAGCGCCGAGACCGGGCTCTGCCTGATCGCCGATCCGGCACACCGCACCGTCCACATGCTCAATCATCTCGAGTACGATACGCTGACCCTTGCCGGCGAATATGCCCGGGATGAGGGCCGCAGCCTGCCGTTGCATTACTTCCCGGGGGACGATCCGGCGGGCCAGCCATCCAACACCTGGCGCGGCCACGGGCACCTGCTGTTCGGCAACTGGATCAACGAGACCTACCAGACCACGCCGTTCGATCGCGAGGATATTGGACGGTGATTCCGCAATCGCTTGCCTTTTGCGCACATCGCCACTAAGCGCGCCCACTTCATCGGATGCGGCATCGATGACTCGCCTGGCCATGCAGGGCTGCCACGGCAAGTCGGACGCATCCTAATCAAGGAGACGAAAATGCCCAAGCTCAAGACCAAGAGCGGTGTGAAGAAGCGCTTCAAGATCACCGCATCCGGCAAGGTCAAGCACGGCGTGGCCGGCAAGCGCCACCGCCTGATCAGCCACAACGCCAAGTACATCCGCCAGAACCGCGGCATGGACGTGATCTCCGATGCAGACGCAAAGGTGATCAAGAAATGGGCGCCCTACGGGCTGAACTGAGGAGCGAAGACCCATGAGCCGCATCAAACGGGGTGTCACCACCCGCGCCAAGCACAAGCGCATTCTCGAACAGGCCAAGGGCTATCGGGGCCGCCGCAAGAACACCATCCGCGTTGCCCGTCAGGCGGTCGAAAAGGCCGGCCAGTACGCGTACCGCGACCGCAAGGTTAAGAAGCGGGAATTCCGCGGTCTGTGGATCCAGCGCATCAACGCTGCTGTCCGCGCCGAAGGCTTGACCTACTCGCAGTTCATCCACGGCACCAAGCTTGCCGGGATCGAACTCGATCGCAAGGCGATGGCCGATCTGGCGATGAACGAAGGCGCCGTGTTCACGGCGATCATCGCCCAGGCCAAGCAGGCCCTGGCAAACTGATCGAAGCGTTAGCGGTCCGACGTTCCAATCTGGTGCGCGGCTTATCCGTTAACTTTTGAATCTGGCTGAAATGCAGGGGGACGCGGGTTTTTGAACCAGCGTCCCTTTTGCCATTTTGGCCAGTTCCCGTTTATGCCTCGAAGCGATATAACCCTACCAACGGGGATATAACGAGGGGCGCAGCAGTGAACGGTCAGTGTGCCGTCAGGGTACGATTCTATCAGCCTCCTGCGGCGATGCGCGCCTTTTTCACGACCTTTTACCTCACTGACATCGATGTCGGGCCTGACGGACGGGTCACCGATCATCTCCATCCGGAATGGGCGAACCTGCGAATCATCAGCGGTACCTTGCCCGTCTCGGAGATCCGCAATGCAGCGCCGTTTGGGGGCACCAACGCGATCGTCACCGGGCCGACCAGCACGGCGGTGCGCTTCACCACCGGCACCTCGCGCATCTGGGGCATCGGCCTCCTGCCGCTGGGCTGGGCCAAATACGTCGCAGCGCCCGCGAATGCCTTCGCTGACCGGCTCTGCGATCCGGCCACTGAACGCGATTTCGCGCCGCATTGTCGGCTCGTCGATCCCCTGTTCGGGCCGGAGCCAGACGAAATGGCCGAACTCGCCCGCATCACGCAGCACTTCGAAAGCCTTTCTGCGCGCCCGGTTCCGGAAGAAGCGCGCATCCGGGCTGTCCATCAGGCTCTGGTCGATAAAGAAGTCGCCAGCGTGGCGGACATGGCCGAACATGCGGGCTTGCCTACCCACACGCTCGAGCGCGTCTGCCGCCGTCACTTCGGTTTTCCGCCGAGCCTGCTGCTGCGCCGCCAGCGCTTCATGCGCAGCCTCTCGCAATACATGCTCGATCCTGCGCTCACGTGGATCGGTGCCATCGATTCGCACTATCACGATCAGGCGCAGTTCGTGCGCGAGTTTCACCGTTTCATGGGCATGAGCCCGAGCGCCTATGCCGCGCTGCCTCACCCGGTGCTGGCCGGCGTGATGCGCGCGCGCATGGCGGCAGCTGGGGCACCGGTGCAGGCGCTCCACGATCCCTCGAAGGATTGAACGCACGCCTTGGATTCCGCCGCGTTTGGCGCTAGCGGCGGGCGCGATGGAACAGCTTGAAACCACTCTTGCCGCAATCGCCGCGGCTGACACGATCGAAGCCGTAGAGGCCCTGCGCGTCGGCGCGCTGGGCAAGCAGGGCTGGGTCTCCGCTCTGCTCAAGTCGCTTGGCGGCATGACCCCCGAGGAACGTACCAGCACCGGCCCGCGCATCCACGCCGCGCGTGAGGCAGTCACCGCCGCGCTCAACGAACGGCGCGGTGCACTGGAAAGCGCCGCGCTCGAAGCAAAGCTTGCGGCGGAAACGGCTGACCTGTCGCTCCCGGCCCCCACCGCGCCGCGCGGCTCGGTCCACCCGGTGAGCCAGGTCATGGACGAACTCGCCGAAATCTTCGCCGACATGGGCTTCGCGGTCGCGACCGGCCCCGAGATCGAGGACGACTGGCACAACTTCACCGCGCTCAACATGCCGGAAACCCACCCGGCGCGCGCGATGCACGACACCTTCTACTTCCCGGACCGCGATGCCCAGGGCCGCTCGATGCTCCTGCGCACGCACACCTCGCCGGTGCAGATCCGCTCAATGCTGAGCCAGGGCGCGCCCTTGCGCGTGATCGCCCCGGGCCGTGTCTACCGTTCGGACAGCGACGCGACGCACACGCCGATGTTCCACCAGATCGAAGGCCTCGTCATCGACAAGGGTATCCACCTCGGTCACCTAAAGTGGACGCTGGAAACCTTCCTCAAGGCCTTCTTCGAGCGCGACGACATTGTCCTGCGCCTGCGCCCGAGCTACTTCCCCTTCACCGAGCCATCGGTCGAAGTCGACGTCGGCTACACCCTCGTGAACGGCAAGCGGGTGGTCGGCGGCAGCGGCGATGCGGCCAATGGCGGCTGGATGGAAGTGCTTGGTTCCGGCATGGTCAACCGCAAGGTCATCGAGTTCGGCGGGCTCGATCCGAACGAATGGCAGGGCTTCGCCTTCGGCACCGGGGTCGACCGCCTCGCCATGCTCAAGTACGGCATGGACGATCTGCGCGCCTTCTTCGACGGCGATGTGCGCTGGCTCCAGCATTACGGCTTCGGCGCACTCGACGTGCCCACCCTTTCTGCCGGCGTTGGCGTTCTTTGGGGAGTACGCGCATGAAGTTCGCTCTCTCCTGGCTCCAGGCCCTGCTCGATACCAAGGCGGATGCGAAGGCGATCGCCGAAAAGCTCACCTCGCTCGGGCTCGAGATCGAGGGTGTCGAGGATGCTTCGGCGGCGCTCACGCAGTTCAAGGTCGCCCGCGTGCTGACCGCAGAGAAGCACCCGCAGGCGGACAAGCTGCAGGTCCTATCGGTCGATCTGGGCGACGGCAGCCCGCTCCAGGTCGTCTGCGGCGCCCCCAATGCGCGCGCAGGCCTTGTCGGTGTGCTGGGTCTCCCCGGTGCGGTCGTTCCGGCCAACGGCATGGAACTGCGCAAGTCCGCCATTCGCGGCGTCGAATCCAATGGCATGATGTGCTCGACGCGCGAACTTGGTCTCGGCGAGGAGCATGACGGCATCATCGAGCTGCCCGCCGATGCGCCCGTCGGCACCAGCTTTGCCGACTACCTCGGCTCGGACCCGGTGTTCGACGTCGCGATCACGCCCAACCGCCCCGACTGCATGGGCGTGCACGGCATCGCGCGCGATCTGGCCGCTGCGGGCCTCGGCGTGCTGAAGCCGATCGACGCCGCTCACGTCCCCGGCACCTACCCCTGCCCGGTCGAAGTGCGCACCGATGACCCCGAAGGTTGCCCCGCCTTCTATGGCCGTGTCATTCGCGGCGTGAAGAACGGCCCCAGTCCGCAGTGGTTGCAGGACCGGCTCAAGAGCGCGGGCCAGCGCCCGATCTCGGCGCTCGTCGATATCACCAACTACGTGATGCTCGGCTATGGTCGCCCGGCCCATGCCTACGACCTTGCCAAGCTCAACGGCGCTGTCGTCGCCCGCCGCGCAGTTGAGGGCGAGACCTGCCTCGCGCTCAATGGCAAGGAATACGCGCTCCAGCCGTGGATGACCGTCATCGCCGACGATTCCGGCGTCCACGATATCGCCGGCATCATGGGCGGTGAACACTCGGGCTGCTCGGACGAGACGACCGACGTCCTCCTCGAAGTCGCTTACTTCACGCCCGCCAATATCGCCCGCACCGGGCAGGCATTGGCATTGACGTCGGACGCGCGCGGCCGGTTCGAGCGCGGAGTTGATCCCGCGTTCCTCGATACCGGCATGGACCTCCTCACCAGCCTGATCCTCGAGATCTGCGGCGGCGAGCCTAGTGAGGTGATCCGCGCGGGCACCCCGCCCACGGACCGCAAGACGCTGGCCTACGATCCGGCGCTTGCCGGCAATCTCGGCGGCATCGACGTTGCGGACAGCGAACAGAAGCGTATCCTCGCCGCGCTCGGTTTCGAGGTCGCCGAAGACTGGACGATTACCGTGCCCACATGGCGCCCGGATGTCGACGGCGCGCCGGATATCGTCGAGGAAGTGATCCGCGTCCACGGTCTGGATGCGGTCCCCTCCACCCCGCTGCCGCGCGCAGACGGCGTTGCAAAGCCGACCGCCACGGCGGCGCAGATGCAGGAACGCCGCATCCGTCGTGCCGCTGCCGCACGCGGGCTGAACGAGGCGGTGACGTGGTCGTTTCTCCCCACGGGCGAGGCTGAACACTTCGCGGAAGGGAATGGCGGCCTCTGGACGCTCGCCAACCCGATCTCCGAAGATCTGAAGACCATGCGCCCCTCGCTGCTGCCGGGCCTGCTTTCGGCCACGCGGCGCAATCTCGATCGCGGCGCCACCACGGTTCGTCTGTTCGAGATCGGCCGCCGCTATCTGCGCGGCGAGGGCGGGGCCTCTGATGAGCAGCCCAGCCTGGCGGTCGTGCTCGCGGGCGAAGCGCAGGCGCGCGGCTGGGCGACTGGCAAGGCCAAGCCCTTCGATGCGTTCGACGCCAAGGCTGAAGCGCTCGCGCTCCTCGCCGAGGCCGGTGCGCCGGTCGAGAACCTGCAGGTGATGGGCGAAGCCGGGAGCCAGTTCCATCCCGGCCAGTCCGCCACGCTGCGGCTCGGCCCCAAGACGGTGCTCGCCCGCTTCGGTCTGCTGCACCCGACCACGGCCAAGGTTTTCGATCTCTCCGGGCCGGTTGCCGTGGTCGAGCTGTTCCTCGATCGCATCCCCGCGCGCAAGGGCCCCGGCAGCTTCGCCCGCCCGCACTACGCCCCGCCCGCGCTGCAGGCGGTGACGCGCGATTATGCCTTCCTTGTGCCCGCCGCGCTCCCCGCCGGTGATCTGCTGCGCGCGGTGCGCGGGGCGGACAAGGCCAATGTCGTCGCAGCCCGCGTGTTCGACGATTTCCGGGGGCAGGGCGTGCCCGAGGGCCAGAAGTCGCTGGCCGTCGAAGTCACGCTGCAGCCGGTCGAGAAAAGCTATGACGAAGCTGCACTGAAGGCGATCTCCGACAAGATCGTCGCGGCCGGCGCCAAGCTTGGCGGCGTGCTGCGCGCCTGAACCGCCGCAGGGCAGATCTTCCAGCCGGGGTGCCTATGACCGACCTGATTGCCATCGCCAACGACCACCTCACCGCGCAGATTCATCCGTTCGGTGCGGAACTCTGGTCGCTGGTGGACGCCGACGGCGGCGAATACATGACCGATGCCGACCCAGCCTTCTGGACGGCGCATGCCCCGTTGCTGTTTCCCATTGTCGGCGCACTGGTGGACGACACGCTGCGAGTCGATGGCACGGCCTATACCTTGCCCAAGCATGGCTTTGCCCGGCGCAATCCCTTCACCGTGGTCGAACACGCGGCAGACCGTGTCGTGCTGCGGCTGGTCGACGATGCGCGGACACGCGAGGTCTACCCCTTCGCGTTCCAGCTCGACATGGCCTTCGCTGTCGAGGGCATGACGCTCAGGATGACAGCGACGGTGCACAATCCCGGTGACGTCCCGCTGCCCTTCAGCTTCGGCTATCACCCGGCCTTCGCCTGGCCGCTGCCGGGCGGTGCCGACAAGGCTGCGCATCGGATCGTGTTCGAACAGGACGAGCCGCAACCGATCCGCCAGATCGAAAAGTCGACGGGCCTGTTGCTTCCGGGCGGTGCGCCGACTCCGGTCAAGGGCCGGGAAATGCCGCTCGATGCAGAGCTCTTTCGCGCCGACGCGCTGATCTGGACCGACCTCGCCAGCCGCAGCCTGTCCTACGGCGCCGATGGCGGCGCGTGGCTCGACATCGCATTTCCGGACAGCCCGATGCTCGGCATCTGGCAGGTCCCCGGCGCGCGCTATGTCTGCATCGAGCCGTGGCAGGGCCATGCCGACCTGGTCGGCTATGCAGGCGCGTTTCGCGACAAGCCGGGTGTGGTAATCCTGCCCCAAGGGGCAAGCCGCAGCTTCCGCATGGATGTGTCTGTCCGCCCGGCATAGATTTCGGCCCATGCAAAGCGCCGCCACGTTCGCAAATCCCGATATCCTGCGCATCGCCTATGCGGCGAACATCTTCATCCTTGTTCCGGTCTGCTGGGGCATGATCGCACCGACGGCCGCAGCCACGGTGTTTCAGGGGGCCGTTGCCGAGAGCGCAGGCCTTCGCCTGCTTGTCCTCAGTCTGTGGTCCGCGATCCTCGCCGCCTCGATCTGTGGGCTCATCGCCCCTGCCTTCTCCGCCCCGTTGTTGCTGGTGCAGATCTTTTACAAGACGCTCTGGCTCGCCCTGTTCGTCTGGCCCGCTTTCCGAGCCGGCGCGCCCGTGCCCTGGGGTGTCGCGGGTACCTTCGCTGCCATCGTCGTCGTCTGGCCGATCCTGCTGGTCCTCGCCCTGCGCGGCTGAGGCGTGACTCCGCCGCGCCGCTCGGCTAGGCGCGCTGGCCATGAGTTCGAACCGCCGCACCTTCGCCATCATCTCGCATCCTGACGCGGGCAAGACCACGCTGACCGAGAAGCTGCTCCTTCAAGGCGGCGCGATCCACTTGGCTGGCGAGGTCAAGGCACGCGGCGCTGCTCGCCGCGCCCGTTCGGACTGGATGAAGATCGAGCAGCAGCGCGGCATCTCGGTCACCTCGTCGGTGATGACCTTTCAGAAGGACGGCGTCGTCTTCAACCTGCTCGACACGCCAGGCCACGAGGACTTCTCCGAAGACACCTACCGCACGCTTACCGCTGTCGACTCCGCGATCATGGTGATCGACGCCGCCAAGGGTATCGAGCCGCAGACACGCAAGCTGTTCGAGGTCTGCCGCCTGCGCTCTGTTCCCATCATCACCTTCGTCAACAAGGTCGACCGCGAAGGCCGCGCCGTGTTCGAAACGCTCGATGAAGTCGCCGATGCGCTCGCGCTCGATGTCTGCCCGATGTCGTGGCCCATCGGCATGGGCGGCATCTTCGAAGGCGTGCTCGATTTCGCGACGAACTCCATCGCCCGTCCCGAAGGCGACAGCCGCGAATACCTCGGCAAGCGCGACCCGCTGGTGGACGGCGCAATCCCTGCAGACGTGGCCGAGGAAATCGAGCTGGCGCAGGCGGGCTACCCCGAGTTTGATCTGACGGCTTATCGCAACGGCGACCTTACCCCGGTCTACTTCGGCTCCGCGCTCAAGAACTTCGGCGTCGCCGAAATGATCGACGCGATCGCGCGCTACGCCCCGCCGCCGCGCCCGCAGCCGAGCGAAAGCGGGACCATCGAGATCGATCACCCCGAAGTCACCGGCTTTGTGTTCAAGGTCCAGGCCAACATGGACCCGATGCACCGCGACCGCATCGCGTTCATGCGCATGGTCTCGGGTACCTTCAAGCGCGGCATGAAGCTTACACCCTCGGGTCTCGGCAAGCCGATCGCGGTGCACTCGCCGATCCTGTTCTTCGCGCAGGACCGCGAGATTGCCGATACCGCCGAGGCGGGCGACATCATCGGCATTCCCAACCACGGTACACTGCGCGTCGGCGATACGCTGTCAGAGAAGAACACCGTCCGCTTCACCGGCCTGCCGAACTTCGCGCCGGAAATCCTGCGCCGCGTCCAGCTCAAGGACCCGACCAAGACCAAGCAGCTGCGCAAGGCGCTCGACGACCTCTCCGAGGAAGGCGTGATCCAGGTGTTCTACCCGGAAATCGGCGCGCAATCGATCGTCGGCGTGGTCGGCCAGCTCCAGCTCGATGTGCTGATCTCGCGGCTCGAGGCCGAATACAAGGTCGAGGCCGTTCTGGAACCATCGCCCTTCGATACCGCGCGCTGGCTCAAGGGCAGCGATGCGGCACTGCGTTCCTTCGCCGATTTCAACCTGTCCAACCTCGCCAAGGACCGCGATGGCGATCCCGTTTTCATGGCGCGCTCAGCGTGGGATGTCGGCTATCAGCAGGAACGCAATCCCGAGCTGACTTTCAGCGCCACCAAGGAGCGGTAAGGCCATGCGCATCGCGGTCACGGGCAGCAGCGGCAAGCTTGGCAAGGTTGCGGTCGCGGCGCTGCGGGCCGCCGGACACCGCGTGACCGGCTTCGATATCGTCAGCTCCGTCTACGGCGACGACACCGTCCGCCTTGATTGCGCTGATTTCGGCGCCGTCATGGGCGCGCTTTCGGGCGTCGATACCGCCGCGCGCCGCTTCGATGCCGTGCTCCACCTCGCCGGTATCCCCAAGCCCGGCGCGACAACCGACGAGGCGGCTTTCCGCATCAACGTCATGGGCACCTACAACGTGTTTTCCGCCGCCGCCCGCCTAGGCATTGGCCGCGTCGTCTGGGCCTCCAGCGAGACGATCCTCGGCCTGCCCTTCGCCGAACCGCCCCTGTTCGCTCCCATTGACGAGACGCATCCGCTGCTCCCCAACTGGTCCTATGCGCTGGGCAAGCGGGTAGGGGAGACGATGGCCGACGAATTCGCGCGCTGGCATGCGGGCCTCGCGATCGTCTCGCTGCGCTTCTCCAACGTCTATGTGGCCGAAGACTATGCCGCGCTGCCGCAGATCCAGATCGATCCTGCCAGCCGCAAGTGGAACCTCTGGAGCTATATCGACGCCGAGGACGCCGCCCAGGCTTGCCGCTGCGCGCTGGAGGCCAGCACCACCGGCCACGAAGCCATGATCATCGCCGCCGCCGACAACCTGATGGGCCGCCCCTCGCGCGATCTGATGGTCGAGTACTTCCCCGGCGTGCCGCTCGCGGAGAGCCTTTCCGGCGAAGCCTCGCTGCTATCCTCAGTGCGCGCGGGCGAGCTGATCGGCTACGTGCCCCGCGTTTCATGGCGTCAGCGGGTCTGACCGTCTCCAAAACCGCACTTGCGGCCTGTTCGCACCTGCGGCACAGACATCTTATGACACTGCTCGGCCCCACCTCGAACACCTTCATCTCGCAGCGCCTGCGCCTCCACTACGTAGATTGGGGCAATGCGGACAAGCCGCCGCTCCTGCTCATCCATGGCGGGCGCGACCATTGCCGCAGCTGGGATTGGACCGCTGAGGCCCTGCGCGACGACTGGCACGTTATCGCGCTCGATCACCGCGGCCATGGTGACAGCGAGTGGGCGTCGGACGGCAACTACCGCACGATGGACATGGTCTACGATGTCGCGCAGCTGGTCCACCAGCTCGGCCTCGCGCCCGTCACCATTGTCTCGCACTCGTGGGGTGCCAACGTCTCGCTGCGCTATGCCGGGCTGTTCCCGGAAGACGTCGCCAAGCTCGTCGCGATCGAGGGCATCTTCCCGACGCCGGACTGGGAACTGCGCATGAAGGACGTGCCTTTCGCCCGCCGCGTGCGCGACTATATCGCCGAAAAGCGCAAGGCCGCCGGCCGCCTGCCGCGCCGCTATGCCACGCTGGAAGACGCCTATGCGCGCATGAAGGCGGAGAACACCTACCTGACCGATGCGCAGGCCCGGCACCTGACGATCCACGGGATCAACCGCAACGAGGATGGGACTTTCACCTGGAAGTTCGATCCCTACGTTCACATCGATCATCCCTACGACATCTCGACCGAGCGCAAGCACCAGCTCTGGGAGGCGATCACCGCGCCGACCTTGCTGCTCAACGGCGCGGATTCGTGGGCCGGCAACCCCGAGCGCGACGGGCGCATCAAGCATTTCCGCGATGCCAAGGTGATCGAGTTCGAGAACGCCGGCCACTGGCTCCACCACGACCAGTTCGACAAGTTCATCGCCACCTTGCGCGATTTCCTCTGATGGCCGAGTTCAGCGACCGCATCCTGCCCCAGCACGAAGCGATGATGGGCGCGCAAAGCGTGTTCTTCGTGGCGACGGCCGCAGCGGATGCGCGGATCAACCTCTCGCCCAAGGGCTATGACAGCTTCCGCGTGCTCGGCCCCAACCGGGTCGCCTATCTCGATCTCGCCGGTTCGGGCAACGAGACCCATGCCCATCTGGTCGCCGATGGCCGCATCACGATCATGATGTGCAACTTCGGCCAGCCCCCGCTGATCCTTCGGCTCTACGGCACCGGCCGCCCGGTCCTGCCGCAGCACCCGGAGTGGGAAGAGCTTGCCGCGAACTTCACGATCCTGCCCGGCACGCGCCAGATCTTCGACATCACGGTGAACACCGTCCAGACCAGCTGCGGCTGGGGCGTGCCCGTGATGAGCCTCGAGGCCGAGCGCAAGACGCTGGTGAAGTACCATGCCCAGTCCGACGAAACCGCGTGGATGACCAAGACCTCCGGCCGGAACCGCAGCATCGACGGCCTCCCCACGACGCCTACGGATCGCTTTTTCCGAGGCAATTGAGTCGCATAGCTGCTGCCTATTTTTTGGGCAGTTAACGGAATCTGCCCAAGATTCGAGCGTGCCACCTCCGTAGTTTCCCGCAGGTGCGAAAAGATTTCCCCTGATTCCAGTGCCCCATGAGTTTGGCACGGTGTTTGCGATACTTGCTCCGCCGGCGGGTCGCCCGGCGAGAAGGCCGCAAAGGGGGCATGAATGAAATTCATCATCGCCATCATCAAGCCGTTCAAGCTCGACGAAGTGCGCGAGGCGCTCTCCGGGCTGGGCGTTGCAGGGATGACGGTGTCGGAAGTGAAAGGTTTTGGCCGACAGAAAGGCCAGACCGAGATCTACCGCGGCGCCGAATACACCACCAACATGCTGCCCAAGGTGAAGATCGAGATCGCCGCGAGCGACGATCTGGCACCGCGGATCATCGAAACGATCCAGCAGACGGCCAGCACCGAGGCAATCGGCGACGGCAAGATCTTCGTGCTCGATCTTGCCTCTGCCACCCGCATCCGGACCGGCGAGACGGGGGATACCGCGCTGTGACGGCCGAAATTGAAAGTGCTGGCACTTCCGACATGAGGGGAACTTCGATGATCCGTAAGATGATCGGCGGGGTCGTTGGCGCGGGCGTGATGCTCGGTGCCGCTTCCACCGCCTTTGCGCAGGCGGCGCCTGCATTGGTTGATGTCGTCAAGCTGACCGGCGACAAGCAGATTGCGGCCCAGGCGGCCCTCGTCAACAAGGGCGATACCACCTGGATGCTCGTTTCGTCCGTGCTCGTCCTGATGATGAGCATCCCGGGCCTTGCGCTGTTCTACGGCGGCCTTGTCCGTACCAAGAACATGCTTTCGGTGCTCATGCAGGTCTTCATGATCGTCTCGATCGCGGGCCTGCTCTGGGCAACATACGGCTACTCGCTCGCCTTCACCGGCGGTTCGCCGTTCATCGGTGGCTTCGGCAAGATGTTCATGGCGGGTGTGACCAGCGGGACCTACGCCGCGACGTTCTCGAACAACGTCTACATCCCCGAACTCAGCTACTTCGTGTTCCAGATGACCTTCGCCATGATTACCCCGGCGCTGTTCATCGGCTCGTTCGCGGAGCGCATCAAGTTCACCCCGCTCATGCTGTTCGTGGTGCTCTGGTCGACGTTCGTCTATTACCCGATCGCGCACATGGTCTGGTACTGGGCTGGTCCGGACCTCCTCTACCCGTCCGTTGTCAAGGACGCTGCCGGTTCGATCGTCTCGCAGGACGCGGGCTATCTCTGGGGCAAGGGTGCGCTCGACTTCGCCGGCGGCACGGTCGTTCACATCAACGCGGGCATCGCTGGTCTGGTTGGCTGCCTCATGCTCGGCAAGCGCCTGGGCTACGGCAAGGAAGCCACGCCGCCGCACTCGCTGACCATGACCATGATCGGCGCCTCCCTGCTGTGGGTGGGCTGGTTCGGCTTCAACGCGGGTTCGAACCTTGAATCGAACGGCGTCGCCGCAGTGGCCTTCGTCAACACCATGCTGGCCACTTGCGCCGCTGCGGTGAGCTGGGCCGTGATCGAGCAGATCGTCCACAAGAAGCCCTCGATGCTGGGTGCTGCTTCGGGTGCGGTTGCCGGTCTCGTCGCGATCACTCCGGCTTCGGGTTACGGCGCGCCGATGACCTCGATCGTCCTTGGCCTCGTCGTCTCGCCGCTGTGCTTCTTCTTCGTCAGCACGGTGAAGAACAAGTTCAAGTACGACGACACGCTCGACGTCTTCGGCGTCCACTGCATCGGCGGCATCACCGGCGCCATTGCCACCGCCATCGTCGCGGCACCGGCTCTCGGCGGCCAGGGCGTGATCGACTACACCGTGTTCCCGTCGGTCCCGGCCTTCACTGCCGAAACCTACAACACCGTGGCGCAGCTGCAGATCCAGATCGAGGCCGTGCTCCTCACGCTCGTTTGGTCCGGCCTCGGCACCGCCATCATCTGGTTCGTGCTCGACAAGACGCTCGGCATGCGGATCAGCGAGGAAGGCGAACGCGAAGGCCTCGACATCGCCGACCACGGTGAGCGTGCCTACAACTACTGATTAACCAAGCTTGGCGGGGCCAGGGGGCAAGATCCTCTCCCTCGAGCCCACCGTGGCCCCGCCAGACCATGTTCCTCCTGCGAACAGACTAAGGCCGGAAGTGCATCACGCGCTTCCGGCCCTTTTTTGTTTATCGGCAAGGGATTGCTGCAGCCGTTTGGCCAGTCTCGCGGCGTTAACCTTCCTACAACGCCCCTGCATTACATACCTAATGTGAAGTAACTAGCTGGCTAGGGGACACCGGAGTGGTGCTGCGCAAGGCACGCGGAGTATTCGGATTGGGGGCAGGCGATGCCTCGCCCGTCCGCACGTCCGAAGGCGAAGCGGCTGCCCTCTGCCATACCTACGAGGATCTTGGCCTCGGCTTCTTCTGGTCGACCGACGTCGAAGGCCGCGTCACCTATCTCTCCCCGGGCGCGCACGCACTGCTGGTCGAGAGCGGCTCGGCAACGGGCCAGAGCTTCCTTGAACTGTTCCTGCGCGCCGGCAACGAAAGCGAGGGCGAGCGCACACTCCCGTTCGCCTTCGCGCGCAAGGGCCGTTTCGAGAAGCTTACCGTCCGCAGCGAACGCGCCGATGGTGAAACACTGTGGTGGTCGATCTCGGGCGAGCCGATCATCCAGCGCGGCGAGTTTGCCGGCTTCCGCGGTCACTGCGAGGACATCACCGGCGAGCGGCGCTCGGCCGAGGAAAGCTCGCATATGGCGATGCACGATGCGTTGACAGGCCTGCTCAACCGGCGCCGCATGTCGCAGCTGCTCGAGCGCACACTGACGCAATGCTCGCAGCAGCGCAGCCCCTGCGCGATCATGCTGATCGACCTCGACCGCTTCAAGCAGGTCAACGATACGCTGGGCCACGCGGCGGGTGATGCCCTGCTCAAGCAGGTTGCCGCGCGCCTCGTTCGCGTGGTGGGTGACAAGGAAAAGGTCAGCCGCCTCGGCGGTGACGAATTCCAGGTGATCCTGCCCGGGACCAAGGATCGCGGCGTGCTCGGCGACATGGCGACAAGCATCATCACCAGCATCTCGCAGCCCTATACCATCGACGGCAGCCGCTGCCTCATTGGCGCATCGGTCGGCGTCGCGGTATCGCCCTTCGATGGCGACGACAGCGACAGCCTCGTGCGCAACGCGGACCTTGCGCTCTATGCCGCCAAGGGCGGCGGGCGCGGGCGGTTCCGTTTCTTCAGCGCGGACTTGCTCAAGGCCGCAGCAGATCGCCGCCTGCTCGAGGAAGATCTTCACGACGCGCTCCAGCGCGACGAGCTCGAGATCCACTACCAGCCGGTGGTGCGCGCGGCGGACAACCATGTCGTCGGGGTCGAGGCGCTGGTGCGCTGGAACCATCCCGAGCATGGCCAGGTCAGCCCGGCGCGGTTCATCCCGATTGCCGAGGAATCGAACCTCATCAAGGGCATCGGCGAATGGGTCCTGCGCAAGGCCTGCGAGGAAGTCGCGGCCTGGCCCGGCGGGCTGCGCGTGGCGGTCAACGTCTCGCCGGTGCAGTTCGGTGATGAAGGCTTCCCCTCGCTCGTCGCCAGCGCGCTCGCCAATTCGGGACTGGAGCCCGAGCGGCTGGAGCTGGAAATCACCGAAAGCGTGTTCCTGCAGGAAGGTGGCGCCACCAACGAGCGGTTCAAGGCGCTCAAGGGTCTTGGTGTCCGCCTCGCGCTCGACGACTTCGGGACGGGCTATTCGTCGCTCGGCTATCTGAAGACCGCACCGTTCGACAAGATCAAGATCGACCAGTCCTTCGTGCGCGGTGCGACCGAGGCCGGCTCGCGCAACCGCGCGATCATCGCGGCGATTGTCGCATTGGCGCAGGCGCTGGAGATGGATACGACCGCCGAGGGCGTCGAGAGCTTCGACCAGTTCGATCTGATGAAGAGCCTCAACGTGACGCTGGTGCAGGGCTTCATCTACAGCCAGCCGATCCCGAACGAGGCGTTCGTCAACAAGCTCAACGAGGGCAACTGGACGATCGAACCGTCGGGTCCAGCGTTCCAGCGGCATGACCGGCAGGCGATGTTCCGCCGCATCGGCGCGATCCATGACAACCACTACTACCCCGTCGTGCTGCGCAACCTGTCGGTCTCGGGTGCGCTGATCGAAGGGCTGGTCGATGTGCCGGTGGGCACCGAGTTCGTGATCGATCTCGGCGAAGGCCAGCTTGCCGTCGCCCGCGTGCGCCGTTCGCGCAAGCGGCAGCAGGGGCTGGAGTTCGAGCAGGCGCTGGTGCCCGATGGCAATGGCGGCCTGTGCACCCGCCACCGCGCCTCGCCCTACCAGCTGGCGGCGGCGGGCTTGCCGCAGAGCCCGAAGGGAGATGGCGTCCAGCCGATCGGCCCGCATCTGATCGGCGGCGGCGGCGAGGACGGCAAGGCCTCGATGCCCGCCTTCGCCATGGCCAGCGACTGGAAGGGCGCGGTCCTTCGGGTCGATCCCTAGCGAAGGCCCTAGCAGACGGTTCCCTTGGCGCGGCAAGACCGCTAAGGCGCGCCGGTCATGTCCGAACCATCCACCCCCGTGATCGCCGCTCGTCCCGTGCCCAAGCCGTGGATTGCCGCGATCCATCCCTACGTGCCGGGCAAGTCGACCGGCAGCGACGGGAAGGTGCTGATCAAGCTTTCGGCCAACGAGAACCCCTTGGGCACCAGTCCGCTGGCCCGTGCGGCGCGGCTCGGCAGCGGGGAGGGCGCGGGCGATCCGGCGCGCTATCCCGATCCCGAAAGCCACGCCGTGCGCGATGCGCTCGGGGCGCTGCACGGCATCGATCCCGCGCGGATCGTGATGGGCACCGGCTCGGACGAGCTGCTCAACCTTGCCGCACAGGCTTTCGCCGGGCCGGGAGACGAAGTGCTCTACCAGCGCTACGGCTTCTCGGTCTACGAGATCGCCGCGCGGCGCTGCGGCGCGGAGCCGGTGGTGGCGGCGGACCGGGACTATGCGGCGGACGTCGATGTCCTGCTCGGCTGCGTGACGGAGCGGACGCGGGTGGTGTTCCTCGCCAATCCGAACAATCCGACCGGCAGCTATCTCCCGCGCGCCGAACTGGCGCGCCTGCATGCCGGACTGCCGGCGGACGTGCTGCTGGTGGTCGATCAGGCCTATGCCGAATATGTTGCCGCCGAGGACGACGATGGTGCCTTCGCGCTTGCCGCGACGACCGAGAACGTGCTGATTACGCGCACGTTTTCCAAGATTTACGGGCTGGCGGGCGAACGCGTCGGCTGGGCGACCGGTGCGCCGCATCTGATCGACATGCTGAACCGCATCCGCGGGCCGTTCAACCTCACCGTGACGGCGCAGGCGGCGGCGCTGGCGGCGCTCGGCGATCAGGAGTTTGTCGATGCCTCGCGCGAGCACAACCGGACCGAGCGGGGGCGCTTCGTGGCCGCGCTGGCGGCGCTGGGCAACCACGGCCTGCGTCCGCTGCCGAGCGAGGCGAACTTCGTGCTGATCGAGTTTTCCGGTAAACTGACGGCTGAGGCGGCTTACAAGGGCCTGATGGACCACGGCTTCATCACGCGCTGGTTGCCGGGTCAGGGCCTGCCGCAGTGCCTGCGCATCACGATCGGCACGGCGGCAGAGATGGACCGCGTCGCCGCCGCGCTGCGCCAGATGGCTGAAACCGCGCGATGAGCTTTGATCGCGTCGCCATTATCGGATTGGGCCTCCTTGGCGGCTCGGTCGCAAGGGCGGTCCATGCGCACTTGCCGGACGCCATGACCACCGGCTTCGATGCCGATCCGGCGGTGCGCGAGCGGGCGCGGGAAATCGGCCTTGCCAATTTCGTGCCCGAAACGGTCGCCGAAGCGGTGACCGGGGCTGACCTTGTGGTGCTGTGCGTGCCGGTCGGCGCGATGGCGGCCGCGGGCGCCGCGATCCGGCCGTGCCTCGCGCCGGGTGTGATCGTGACCGACGTCGGTTCGAGCAAGGCAAGCGTTGCCAAGGCGCTGGCCGAAGCGCTGCCGGGCGTGACCGTGATCCCCGCGCACCCGGTGGCAGGCACCGAACAGAGCGGGCCGGATGCGGGCTTTGCCGCGCTGTTCCGCAACCGCTGGTGCATCGTGACGCCGCCAGCGGGCGCCGACGAGGCCCACGTGGCGCGGGTCATGGCGTTCTGGGAAGCGCTCGGCGCGCGGGTCGAGGTGATGGATGCCGAGCATCACGACCGCGTTCTCGCCGTCACCAGTCACCTGCCGCACCTGATCGCCTACACCATTGTCGGCACGGCTTCGGACCTCGAGGAAGTGACGCAGAGCGAGGTGATCAAGTATTCCGCGGGCGGTTTCCGCGACTTCACCCGCATCGCCGCCTCCGATCCGACGATGTGGCGCGACGTGTTCCTCAGCAACCGCGATGCCGTGCTCGAAATGCTGCAGCGCTTCAGCGAGGATCTGACCGAACTGCAGAAGGCCATCCGCAAGGGCGACGGCGCGATGCTGTTCGACACCTTCACGCGGACCCGTGCGATCCGCCGCTCGATCATCGAGATGGGCCAGGACGATGCACGGCCCGACTTCGGTCGCAGCCACGACGATTAAGAGTGTCAAAAGCGACAAAAGCGACACTGTGTCGCTTTTGGAAATGCGGTTTAACTATTTGATTGCGCGGCCATAAAAGCTGAAAAAGCGACAAGGCGACACTTTTGCGCGCAAGGCACGTTTTCGGTGTTTCGACGATTTCAAACAGCAGGTGGGACGAGAGCGTTCCTACCACTCGTCATGCCAGAAACCGCCGCTGTAGGAAAATCGCCGCTCAGCTGAGCAGGAACATCGCCGAGACAAGGATCATCACTGCCGTCGCCGCCCAGCCGCCAATCTTGAGCAGCGGGGGCAGGGTGAGCCGGCCCATGACCTTGGGATTGCTCGCGGCAAGCATGGTCATCACCATCAGCGGCGGGGCGAGCAGGCCGTTGATGACCGCCGTCCAGTAAAGCGCCTGCATCGGGTCGATCCCGATGAGGTTGAGCGCGACGCCGCCGAGCACCGCGACGACGATGGCGCCGTAGAATGCCTTGGCCTCGTGCGGTTTGCGGTCGAGCCCCTCGGTCCAGCCGAAGGTTTCGGAGAGAGCGTAGGCGGCCGATCCGGCCAGCACCGGCACCGCGAGCAGCCCGATGCCGATGATCCCCACCGCGAAAAGCAGGAAGCTGAGATCGCCCGCAATCGGCCGCAGCGCACTTGCCGCCGCATCGGCCGAAGCAATCTGGTTGATCCCGTGCGCGTGCAGCGTCGCCGCCGTGGCGATCACGATAAACAGCGCGGTCACGCTCGTTACCGCCATGCCGACCACGGTATCGGTGCGCATCCGGGCAAGGCCGGGGCCTGCAGCACGCGGGAAGACGCCGAGCGGATGCGTGTGCAGCCGGTGCTGCTCCTCCACTTCCTGCCCGGCCTGCCAGAAGAACAGGTAGGGGCTGATCGTGGTGCCGAGCGTGGCGATCACCGCCATCGTCGTCTGGCGGTCAAAGCTCAGTTGCGGCACCAGCACGCCGTGCAGCACCTCGCTCGGCGAGAGCTGCGCGACGAACGGCACGAGGATATAGGCCAGCAGCGAAAGCGCGGACCATTTGAGGATGCGGGTATAGCGCGCGTAGCTGACGAAGATCTCGAGCAGCACCGAGACCACGCCGAACAGCACGACATAGAGCATGGTCGGCCCCGGGAGCAGCAGATTGAGCGCCGCGGCCATAGCGCCGAGGTCCGAGCCAAGGTTGATGGTATTCGCCACCAGCAGCAGCAGGACCGAAAACCACAGCACCGGGCGCGGGTAGTGCCGCTTCAGGTTGTGCGCGATGCCGTGCCCGGTCACCGCGCCGATCCGCGCGCAGATCAGCTGGGTGGCGACGAGCAGCGGGTAGCTGAACACCATGATCCACGCGAGGCTGAAGCCGAACTGCGCGCCGACCTGGCTGTAGGTGCCGATCCCGCTGGGATCATCGTCCGCCGCGCCGGTGATCAGGCCGGGGCCGAGCACTTCGCCCCAGCTGCGGACGTCGACCTCGGTATGCCGCTCATCGGTGCGGGCGTCGTCGATGGTCACGCGCTCAGCACATTGATCGCGGCGTGGACGCGGGCTTCGATCTCTTCGCGCGGAAGGCCGGGGGGGATTTCCTCCCCGAAGCGATAGCGGATCGTGCCGGGGCGCTTCCACACATGGTGGTAGAGCGGCCCGCTGTCGACCGCGACGGGGACGACCGGCAGGCCGAGCATCTTGTAGAGCCCTGCAAACCCGGCCTGCAGCGCGGGCTGCGTGCCGTGCGGAACGCGGGTGCCTTCGGGGAAGATGACGAGCGGCCGTCCGTCTGCCGTCCAGCGCCGGGCTTCGGCAAGCATGGTCCTGAGCGCGCTGGCGCCGCGGGCACGGTCCACCGCGATGAGGCCGTAGCGCGTGCCGATCTGGCCCCACAGCGGTATGCGCAGCAGCTGCTCCTTCGCGAAGACGACCGGCAGCGGGTACATGTGCGGCAGGTCGATCGCCTCGAAGAAGGACTCGTGCTTGATCGCGTAAAGCACGCCGGGCCGGGGGGCGAACCGATCGCCGACGACGGTGATGCCGAGCAGCTTTTCCACGCAAGTGCGGTGCCACGTGGACCAGATCCGAACGACCTCGCGGTAGCGGTTTCCGCCCAGCGGCATGACCGCGAGCGCGACGAACACCAGCAGCACGGTGCCGCCATAGAACGCAGCATAGAAGGCCATGCTGCGCAGCACGTCGGGCAGGCGCGGCATGGTTTGCCCTACCACCCCGCCAGCCAGGCGAGCACGCGCGCGATCAGCTTGTGGTACTCGATGAACAGCGTCTTCATGCTCGGCCGCGAGGGGACGGCATCGGGCAGGATCTCCACCCCGCGCGGGGCGGCCATGGCAAGATCGAACTGCGCGCGGCGCATGTGCCAATCGGTGGTGACAAGGCGGACCGAGGTGATGTGCTCCGCCGCGATCCAGCGCGCGGCTTCCAAGGCATTCGAGCGGGTATCGACGGATTCGAAGCCGAGCGTGACGCAGCAGGACAGCAGTTCGGGGGAGACCTTGTACTCGGCGGCGAACTCGGCCGGTTTCACTTCGCTGGCGACGCCGGCGATCAGCACCTTGCGGGCCTGGCCTGAGCGCAGCACGTCGATGGCGCGGGGGATGCGTCCGCCTGCGCCGGTCAGCGCGATGACGCCGTCGGTTTTCTGCGCGCCCGCCGGGCGGGGCAGGGCGAGCGCGAACCACAGGAAGCCGAGCACCCAGACGAGCATGACTGTCGCGCCGATGCGGCGGATGAGCCCCGGTGGTTTGCGCACGCGGGCCATGTCAGAGCATCCGCCGAAGCGCGGCGAGCACGGTCATCCGCGCCGTCAGCACCGCAAGGGCGACGCCGGCGAGCGGGATGGCGGCGATCACGATCCAGTCCTGCCAATGGAGCACGGCGCCCGCGACCATGCCCGAGCCGAGCCCGGCGAACTGGCGCGAGAGCACGACAATGGTGACGACGCCGGCGAGCAGGCCGACCAGCCCGCCCGCCGCCGCATCGAAAGCCATCGAGCGCTGGAACACGCGCGCGATCTGCCGGTCGGTGCCGCCGAGCATGTGGACGATCTCGATCGTCTCGCGGTGATTGCCCAGCGCATTGCGCGAGGCGAGCAGCACGGCGGCGATGGTGGCGAGCGCGAGCAGCGCGATGAGGCCGCCCGCCAGCCATTGCAGCGTGCCGATGGCGGCGAACACCGGGGCGAGCCAGCCCGCCTGCGCATCGACGCGGGCGGAGGACGCGACCGGCACGGCCAGCGCGCGCAAGTGCGCCACCCGGTCGGGCGTGGCCGGACCCTTGAGCCGCACGTCGATCAGCGCCGGGATGGGCAGCGCCTCGACATCGTCGCCGGGCCGCGTGCCGAGCCAGGGCTCGACCAGGGTGTTGAGTTCCTCCTGTGCCACCTGCCGAACGTCTGCCACTTCGGGCGCCTTGGCAAGCACGGCGACGACGGCTGCCGCCTGCTTGAGGCGTTCGGACGGCGCGGCGGTGACGATCTGCACGGTGACGCCGCCTTCGAGATCGGCGCTCGCGGTCTGCGCGGCGTTGCGCAGGGCGAGCCCGCTGGCGGCGGCGACGACGGTCAGCGCGATCATGATGGCGATGACCCACGGCATCGGGCCGGACAGCTGCGCCTCGGGCAGCAAGCGCGGGTCCCCGGTGGCGGCCGTGCCGCGCCAACGCTGGAAGAGGGAGGAGAAGAGGGCCATCAGGTTGCCGGCGGCGCATCCGCACCCGACATCGTCGCCCGGCGCGGGGGATAGCGCAATGCGCCGGTCGGATCGCTCAGGCGGCCCTTGTCGAGGCGCATGATCAACGATTCTGGCACCTTGCGGATCAGGTGGACGTCGTGGGTGGCGACGACCACGGTCGTGCCCAGCCGATTGAGGCTTTCGAACAGGCGCAGCAGCTTGAGCGCCATGTCGGGATCGACGTTGCCGGTCGGCTCGTCCGCCACCAGCATGTCGGGCCGGGCGATCACTGCGCGGGCGATGGCGACGCGCTGCTGCTCCCCGCCCGAAAGCGTGGCAGGGCGGGCATGCTGGCGGTCGCCGAGGCCGACCCAGTCGAGCATTTCGCCGACGGGGCGGGCGATGTCTTTCTCGTTCACCCCGGCGACGCGCAGCGGCAATGCCACGTTGTCGAAGGCGGAGAGGTGGGGGACGAGGCGGAAGTCCTGGAACACCACCCCGATGCGGCGGCGGAAGCCGGGGAGGCGTTCGCGCGGCAGGGTGATCGCATCGGTGCCGAACAGGCGGATCAGCCCGCGCGAGGGGCGCTGGGCGAGGTAGAGCAGCTTGAGCAGGCTGGTCTTGCCTGCGCCGCTCGCGCCGGTGAGGAAGTAGAAGCAGCCCGGGTAGAGCGTGAACGAGACATCGGCGAGGATTTCCTTGTCCGTTCCGTAGCGCAGCCCGACGTTGTCGAACTGGACGATTTCGGCATCAGGCTGGCTCATGTCAGGCGTTGCGATCCCGGTGGGTTGTGGCGCACGCGCAGGGCCCGCGCGCCGCTCGGGGCGGCTATAGGGCGCAATCGATGTGGAAAAAAGGGCGGGTGAGCACTTCTCCCCGTCCATACCTATTGTTTCTCCGCAAGTTCGCATGCTTAACCGCCGCATGATCATTGCGTGCCCCGCCTGTTCGACGCGCTACGTCGTCCCTGACAGTGCGATCGGTGTCGACGGGCGCACCGTGCGCTGTGCGAAGTGCCGCCACAGCTGGTTCCAGGCCGGGCCGGAACTGCCGCCGCGCGAAGAGCCGGCGGCGGCACAAGCGCCGGTGACGACGGCTGTTACCGAACCCGAAGTGCCTGCCGCATCAGTGGAGCCGGTTCCCGAACCGCCTGTCGTGCCGCGCCCGGTGGTCCGGCCCGCCGCGCGCGTTGCAGACGAAACGTTTGATGAGGCGCCGTCCAGCTTCGATCACCAGCCGCCGTTCCGTCCCCGGCGCAATATGGCGAAGGTCTGGACCATCGCCGGTGTAGGCTTTGCAGTGCTGGTCGCGCTGCTGGTCGCCCTTGCGACATGGCTTGGCCTGCCCAGCTGGTTGCCGACCGCGCACGGCACGTTCGGCTCGGGCAATCCCGATCTCGTGCTGGCGTTCCCGTCCGAGCGGCAGGACCGGCGCACTTTGCCCAACGGCACCGAGTATTTCGGCGCGAGCGGCACGGTCACCAATGTCGGCAAGCAGCCGCAGGAAGTGCCGCCGATCCTGATCGTGCTGCGCGACGCCAAGGACAAGGTGGTCTACACCTGGAACGTCGCCCCGCCGCGCGAGCTGCTCAAGCCCGGCGAAAGCGTGACGATCAACGAGGCGGTCACCGACGTTCCCAAGAGCGCCAAGGTCGCCGAGATCGGCTGGAAGCCCGAATAAAAAAACCGCCGCTAGGTTGTTGCGCCGCGCGGGGGGCTTTGCTAGGGGCGCCGCTCTACCCCGGCGGGGCAGCCTTCTCGAAGGCAAACCCGCATTCGATGTGCGGTCGTGGCGGAACTGGTAGACGCGCAACGTTGAGGTCGTTGTGGGCGAAAGCCCGTGGAAGTTCGAGTCTTCTCGACCGCACCAGACAAACTGACAAGCGAAACAGACTTTGCCTTCGGGCACCCCTGCGGTGCAGACTTGCATCGTTTGTGCGCAAGGTGAACGAGCCGCAGTCGCCCTAACACGCCCGCGATGTACGGCCGCGCGCCCGACTTCAATCAGCATGGATGCCAATTTTCAGGACCCGCCCGAATTCATCGCGAATTTGGACGAGATTGTACGCCGTTAACTATTTCTCTTTTGGTGCAAATGATTTCCAGTGTGGCTATCCTCGCCTGAAATCAGCGCTGCGGGCCTCTATTCTGATGCATTCCAGGTCCCATTCATCTGGCGGGCGCTCGATCGATCTCGCGCAGCAGCGGCCCTTTCAGCTCGGTGGGCTGGCGGTTGAACCCTCGTTATGCCGCGTCAGGTCTGGCACCGTGCATCATCTCGAGCCGCGTGTGATGCAAGTTCTTGTGGTGCTGGCCGAACATTCGCCCCGGGTGGTCAGCCGCGACGCCCTTGTCCAGCTCTGCTGGAACGGCCGAATCGTCGGCGAGGACGCGATCAACCGCGTGGTTGGTCGCTTGCGCAAGCTGGCCTGCGCCGACGGGGTCGAACGGTTCCAGATCGAGACGTTCAAGAAAGTCGGCTACCGGCTGCTTGGCCAGATCGATCGGCCGATCTTCTTCGCGGGAGAAATTGGCGAAGCCGCGCAGTCGGAGCCGACAGCGGAAGTGCGGGGCGCAGCCGCCACGATCCCCGGCCTCGCCGTGCTCCGCTTCCGGCAGCCCGAGCGCGGCGGCGATGAAGGGGATCTGGCCGAAGGCATGGCCGAGGAAATCATTGCCAACCTGACACGCACGCCGCTGCTGCGCACCATTTCGCCGCTTTCCTCGCTCTCCTACCGCCCCGCCGCCGGCGGTGCGCGCCAGGCCTGCGAAGACCTCGGCGTGCGCTATCTGGTGCAAGGGCAGATCCGCTGCCTTGCCGGAGAACTGCATCTGCTCCTCACCCTCGTGGCCGGGCAGAGCGACAAGACGATCTGGAGCGCGCGGTACAGGCGGCCCATCGGTGATCTGGTCGCCGTGCAGACGGAGCTTGCCGTGGAGATTGCCGGTGCGATCGGGCCGGCGATCCTGCATCACGAACAGCTCGAGGGTCGCCGTACACCGCCCGGTCGCGACTTCTGGAATCTGCTCATCCGCGCCCGGTTCCATATCTGGAAAGGCAAGGTGGATGACCTCGAACAGGCCGACGCGCTGCTCCTCCAGGCTTTGATCGAAGAGCCCGAAGACGCGGCGGCGCTCTCGCTGCTGGCGATGGCCTCGCTAGGCCAGCAGTGGTCGGGCGGGTGTCCGGATCCGGCGTGGTTCCTGCAAAAGGCCGACGGCTATGCGCGCCGCGCGCTCGCCGCAGACAACCGGTCTGCGATGGCGTTCCATGTCATGGGGATCGTGCTGGCGCAGCAGGGCGCGCACGAACAGGCACTCGCGGCGCAACTGCGGTCGCTGGAGCTGAGCCCCGGCAATGCGCAGGCCCTAGGTGAACTGGCCCGGCTCATGGCGTTTGGCGGGGGCGATACAGGGCAAGTCCTGTCACTGGCCGATTCCGCGCTTCAGCTGAGTCCGAACGACCCGCACGACTGGTTGTGGCTGTGGTCGAAAGCGATCGCGCTGTTTCTGGCCGATCGTCCCGAGCAGGCGCTGGGTGCGGCGCGGGCGGCCGCGGCGCGGCGACCGGACTATGTTTTCCTGCATGGTATCGTTGCCGCTTGCGCCGCCAATGCCGGGGACATGGCGACCGCTCGCAGCGCCTGCGCGCGGATCAAGGCCTTGTCGCCGGATGATAGCGGCCGCGACCAGCGGCTGGGCCACCCGTTTGTGCATGGAGACGATGCGCAGCGCTTCATGGCTGCGCTCGCACTGGCCGGGTGGGACGAGCGGGTGCAGACGAACGATCCACAGACATCGCCGCAGGCAGAGGGCCCGGGCGCCCACACATTCTGGACGTCGTCCTTGCCGCGCTGGTGGCGGCAAGCGACCTGACCCGTTCGCATGTGCCGGGCTGACCGGCAGCCCGGGACTGTCTGCGGCGCTGCTGCCATTTCAGCGAATCAATGGGAGCAAAGTTCCAGCTTCGGTTCAGTCCGTCGGCAAAGCGCTTGCTGCGGGCCCCAATGACGCGCTCGCTGCAGCCATCTTCGCATCGTCGCGACAATGGGGATCTCGCTGTGCCCGTCAGGCCGGCCAGCAACCGATTGAGGCACCGCATTTATCGGCATATCATCGGCATTTGATCAGGCGCCGGTCATGTCGGCGGACACCTGATGTGCCTATTGTCCGCCGCTTGGGTGCTTGCCCCAATTCGGTGATCCGCACCTTGGCCCTGTTGCCGGGAGGCGATCACCGATGCGGGCCGAGCAGGGCGCAGCTGGCAGGATCGTATATGGCACCAATCGGGACTTGGGGAGATTGCCGTACGTTGTGCGGACGCAAGGCGGGGCACGGGGCATGCGGATCGCCGGCATGATCGGCCATGACAACTCCGCCACACCGGCTGCGGCCGATCTCTTCAACCAGTTGCCCGTCGGAGCACGCTACATCGAGCAGGCGCTGGGCATGGTAGCCGACTTTCTGATGCGCGGCCAGGCGATCAGGGCCGCACGGGTGAGCCTCGACAACCCGGCGTTGGGCCGCCGTCTCTACGTGGAGCGCAGCCGTACAGAGCGCGAATGGGCGCGCGGCGCGCCCCTGCGCCAGCGGTTGAGCTATGGTCCGGCCTCGATCGGCCTCATCGAAGTCGATCTCGACCATGGCAGCAACGATGCTTTTGCAACGCAGGATGCCATGGCACAGCTGGCCCCGCCATTCGCGCGCTATTGCCGCCGCGCCGAAGTCGAGCGCTGGAGCATGGCTGAATATGGCGTCCCGTTGGCGTTCGTGGGCGGCAGTCCGGCACTGCTTGCGCATGAAACCGCGCTGGAACGCGCCAGCCTGAGCGACCTCCCCGTGCTGCTGACGGGCGAATTCGGGACGGAGAAGCTGCTTTCGGCATTGTCGATCCATTGCCTGGGCGAACGTGCGCGCGGCCCTCTTGTCGAGGTGAACTGTGCCGAGCCGCGAGGGGATCCGGCCGCGTGGTTTTCCGCAGCCGAGCGCGGGACGTTGTTCCTCAATGGTATTGAACGGCTCGCCCGCTGCCATCAGGAGCGATTGCCGCTCTATATGCGCTCGCACCTCGGCCAATGGCTGAAGGGGCCGGGAGCCGGCGATGTCCGGGTCATTGCCTCCACCTGCGAATACCTCGTCGATGCAGCGGCTGACGGGCGTTTTTCACGGGCCTTGCTGGCCGAGATCGACATGCTCAATCTCGCCGTGCCGCCGCTGCGCCTGCGCCGGACCGATATCGAGCCGCTGGTCGATTGGACCTTGCGCCGCAATGGCTTCGACCCCGCGCAGAAGAAGAGTCCGGCACTCATCGCGCTGCTGCAGCAGTACGACTGGCCGGAAAACCTTGTTGAACTGGAGCGCGTGATCATGCGGCTGGTGGTCATGACCGACGGCCTGCCGATCCGGTGCAGCGATGTGCAACGCTACGCCCCGTGGATCGCTGGCCCCGGGCAGGGGGCGGGGTCCGCGAGGAGCGGATCGGAGGCGCCAGTATCGGCTCCCGGGCCGATCGAGGCGCCGGACTGGGCGCAACGAGTCTTCGCCGATGATCAGGAAGCACTGGGATCGGTCCATCCTTGCCTGCGCCGTGCGCTGGCGCATCTCGCGCGGCACTATGGAGAGCCGCTGAGCATCGGTGGTCTGGCCTCTCTCAGCCACGCCAGCGCCTCGCATCTGGGCTATCTGTTCCGCACCGAACTGGGCATGAGCTTCAAGATGCTGCAGGCCCGACTGCGCATCCTTCATGCCCAGCGCTTGCTGGCCCACCGCGACAGGCTTCCGATTACCGAGCTGGCGCTGATGCTGGGCTTCGCCGATCTCAGCCACTTCGAGAAGACCTTCCGCAAGCAGGTCGGAATCAGCCCGTCCGCTTACCGGCGCGCGCATCAGGGCCAGTGATCCCGGCAGCGGTGTTGGGGCTGTGTGGTTGTGCGGCCTTTGCCCGCCCGGTCACTGGAAGAGGTCTGGCACTTCCTGCAGAACGGAGACGGCATCCTCATCGAACAGCTCATCAAGGATTGCCACGATATCCCCGACCGCCGAGGGTTCGGCGATCGACAGCAAGGCGCGTACTTCGGGCGCGATCTGCGGCTTGGCGATGGCCTCGTCGATGAGCAGCTTTGCATCATCCCGCGAGAAGATCGTCAGCGGGGTCGGGCAGCGGCGCAATCCCCGCGCCTGTGCCAGCAGCCGCAGCCGGTGGTCGATCACCATGTCCCACAGACTGCCCGCTCCGAACAGAGGCAGCGCCTGCAGATCGCAGTTGGGGAGATTGAGCCGGATCAGGATCATGATCAGACGATTGCGGAACAGCGCAATGATATGCGCGACCTGTTCGGGGGTGGCAGGCAGGATCGCCACGATCGCGCGGTCGTTGAAACCCAGATTCCGGGATTGGGCAATTTCCGCCAGCCTCTGCGCGATCACGGCAGGTGGCAGGTTCGGATTCTGCAGCGCGTGGGCGATTCCCGGCAGATAGCGGATGATCGAGATCGGATCGGCATCGAAGGGGTTGTGCTGGAGGTAGACCGCGGTCTCGAGCTCGCTCCAGCTCCGCACGGCCTCGACATGGGCAAGGCCGGTCAGCCCTTCGGACATGGCGGTAGCCCGCTGATCAAGGATGCGGCGAACTCCGGCGACATCGCGGTGCTTGAGGGATTGCTCCAGTTGGCGCCAGACCTCGGTGGTCAGGAGGACGTCGGATGTCGAGTAGACATGCGAAAGGATCACGCCGCCGGGTGCGCAGAGTGCGGCAAAGCAGCCGATCAGCGATGCCGACAGGCAGAAGTCGAGCACAATGATGTTGGCGCGCACACCCGACCGGGCCATCGGACCGACCAGATTGTCGCGCAGGTCCTTGGCCGTCCAATGCGCGAACCGGCCAAGATCGCCGTGCCCCTGGTTGATCACCAGCAGATCGAGCGAGCGGTCGACCGAAGGCGCGGCGGGCGGCAGGGTCAGCGCCTTGCGCAGCGCCGCCCGGTTGCGGGTGAGGACGAGCTTGAGCGCCATGTTGGAGGCCGCATAGCTTTGCGGATAATCAGCGCCGCGGCCGATCGCGAGGCTGTCGGAGCTGATCATCAGATGATGACCGGTGCCATCGCGCAGGGCCGCCGTGGCCGGATTGTGGATCGCCGGATCGATCGCCCGCGTCGCGTTCTCGCCCAGCGCATCGGTGGTCCGGCGAAGGCGGGACCGGCATCCATAGTCTTCGATGTCGGCCGTCTCGGCGCGATACTCGCCGACAAGGTCGCGCAAGCCCAGCACCGGCAATCCCCAGACGTAAGTCAACAGGGGCCGCGCCGGCGGCGGCAACACGACAAACTCGATGGCGAGCCCGGCATAGTCGGCCGTTCTGGCATCGCCGTTGACCGGCTGGAAGGTGAGCGTGAGATCGGCCTGGTTCCAGAACAGCCGGATCACCTGCGCGCCGGGATCGTCGCTGCGTTCGAACCGACCGACAAAGCGGGCTTGCTGCAGGCAATCCTGCACGGCATCCTGCAGCAGTTCGAACAGCACGGGAGGGGCGGCGTGCGGGTTTGAGGAATAGACCCCGATCGAGATGAAGGCGGTCGGATCGAGATCGGCAGTGCGCAGCGAATTGGCGTAGGAGCCTTGCAGCCAGGCGCCGTAACTGCCCCGGATCGCCGCCTGCAGTTCGCGTTCCTCGGTCGGCGAGACCAGATGGCTGGTGAAGAAGAACTGCAGAAAGGCGTTGAGCTCGGCATTGCGGCCGAGCACGAACGCGGCGCGCTCCTTGAGGTGGGCCTCGGCCCATTGCGAGACCTGCTCGGCAAACCCGATCGCCCTTGCAAGGCAGAGTGGCCCGGGCTGTTGATTGAGAGTGTTCAGCATGTCCGCCACCCCTGGGGGATAGGGCGCCTCTTGCGGCAAGGCGGGCACGAGCGGGGCGAGGACCGCATCGAATGCCTGCGCAAATCCCATGACCGGCCCCTGCGCACCGTTGAAGCCGATGTCCTTGTCCAGACCATAGGCCTTGATGAAATCGGCGAGCGTGACCAGCAGTGCGCGGCGGCTGGGAATGTCCTGCACCCGCAGCACCTGATCATAGGAAAGCGGCAGCCGGGCCTGGACAACAGCGCCATGGTGGGCCGCGACCAGCGCATCGACACCGGGCAGGTTGAGCATGTTGTAGAGTCGCTCGATCCGGACGGGAGCCTTGCGCAACGAGTGCGAGTGGCCGGCGAATACCTCGCGTACCATCATCAGGTATTCGGCGATGTAGTATAGCGGCCCGGGGTAGGGAACGAGATCGGGTGCGATCTGGATGTTCTCGCGCAGATGACGCCACTGTTCCAGCGCCTCGATCGTGTCATAGCGCGGCAGGCCGATGTCGATCAGTTCGGCCTTGCAGTTGGCCTTGTGGCGGCGCGGCAGCGGGTCCTGCAGTTCATCCTCGTTCAGCCAGTCTTCCAGCGCATCGAGGTCGATCCTGTCCCAGACCACATCGAGCAACTGGGCCTGGTTGGGCGGCGGCGGATCGGGCGGTTGCACGAGATCCGCCAGCTCTTGTTGCATCCGGGCCGCATGGTGGTGGAGCAGCGTGTACAGTTCGGCGTTGAAATCCTGCAGCGCCATCAGCACTTCGTTGGAGACGCGCCGGAACAGATCGTACCAGTCGGCCGGGGGCAGTTCGGGATTGATGACGATCTGCGTGTCCCAATCGTTCTTGCCGCGCTGCGGCTGTCCCTCGAGATACCGCAGCGCGCGGCCGCCCTTGAGAAAGAACAGCGTGTTGTTCGCCGGATCGACACGCCGGATCCGGTCGGCCAGTTCCACGATCTTGTCGCGCAGCCAATCGTTCAGCCAGGGATGACCGTTGGTCATCAGATCGGTCAGCGCACCGCTGGCCTCGGCAATCGCCTCGTCGCTCAGATGGCGAGGTGATTCGATCTGGTACCGGACCAGCAGCCGGAAGAGATAAAAGGTTTCGATCACGTAGAACATCTGGACCGAGCCGAGCCCATTGGCCGCCTCGGTCAAGTTGCGGCGCGCCATTTCCATGCGCCGGATGATCTCGGCAAATCTCGGCACGGTGTTGGCCTGTGCGATCTCATGACGCAGGCCATCGAGCGCGTGGGTGGCAGCATCGATCGCCGGGACTTGCCACTGGTCGGAATCCGGCAGGCTTACGAAGATGGTCCGCACCGCTCTGGCCCGATCGAATGCTGTCCGGAGAACCTGGCGCAGCTTGTCGACATCGACCGGCGCTCCGCCGCGGGGCTGAAGCAGCGCTTCGGCGTCCTTGAGCAGATGACGGATCGCGCGCAGTTTGTCATTGATCAGCGGGTGCGGATCACCGTCATAAGCCTCGCCCTGCCCGACCCCGAGCAGGCGCGGTGCGCCAGCATCGAAAAAGTAGAATTGTCCCAGCGCCTTGCCTTCGGCAAGTTTGCGCTGTTCGGGATTGTCCATTCCGCGCACGGCATCGTGGACAATCCCCTGGTGTTCGGTTTCCATCGCTTGCAACGGGTGTACGGCCGCCGCCTTCCAGGTCAGCGCGGCATCGCGCGGTGCCGCGAGGCTGATCTGCTGCTGCAGCCGCGCTCCGGCGATCTCGGCGACCTGTTCAAGCGCCTGCTTCGGATCAACCGCCTCTGGCCGGACCTGGAGGATGCGGACCATGGGTTAGCGCGCTCCCGGCAAACGGGGCGATCCGGCTCGGCAACCCGGGTTGCCGTCAGGCATCGCTGGTCTCGGCGACGACATCTTCCGCGTAGATCCCGGCCTCGGTTGCCCGCTCCTGGGCTTCCTCCATCGCCCGGACATTGCGCCATTGGTCCAGTTCGGTCTCGAAATCGGCGAACTCGACCGCCAGTTCGGCCAGTCGCTGCGCGCGGTCGACCTTCGCCATCTCCTTGTTTGCCCGCAGAGCTTCCCGCCGCGCCTCAAGCGCCGCATGGCGCTCCAGATAGGCGGCCTCGCGCTCAGTCAGGCTGAGGCGCTGTTTGCGCTTGATCATGGCTCTTGTTCCTCCTTGGCTAGATCGAACATGGTTGGCTCGGGCGCACGCGGATCGTGTGTCGCGTGACCGAACGGATTGATGATCTGATCGGAAGAAGCCGCCTTCTGCAGGCTGCTGAGGGCGATGATACCTGCCGGGTCAAGCTGGACACGGGCAACGTAATCGCCGGCAGCCATGCTGTAGTGGCAGGTTGCGCCGTCCTGACCCATGAAAGGCTGGCGGATCTTGGCCCGCAAGGTGATGGCCTTGACCGTCTCGACATAGGCTTCGAAGCGATTGCGCGCCCAGGCTTCGCGGTGCGTGAACCAGTTTTCGTCACCGACAAAGCGCGTGTTCAGGACAATCTCGCGGACGCAGGCGGAAATCCGTGCAAAGCCCAGCGCGCGCCCTGAGGCCGCCCACATCTCGACCGCAAGCGCGACATCATCGGGGCTGCTGAGCGGACTGGTCTGCGGGCAATCCAAGGCATGGAAGGCCAGCGGCGACAGCAGATGAACGGCGGATTGCGACGCCTCAGCAAGCTCTGCACGCCCGGCCTTGCCGCCGGAAAGCTTTTCAGAAACGCCGATATAGCATCGAAAGAAATCGATGAACTCGAGCGGCGTGCGGCTTTCGGACTTGGCGAAGCCTGCCGCATCGACGCTCGTGGCCGCGCTGATCCGGTGCTCCTGCACCCAGTCCGCCAGATTGGCGATCGCGACCTGATCGGTAAAGGAAGCCACCTGAAACAGATCGAGGTCGGGGAGCTGGAGTGTGCCGAGCCAGTCCATCCCCGCTCGCAACTGGTCGATCGTCAGCAACCCGTGCGCGCTGAAGATGAGCTTCAGACGTTCATTCTGCGCCACAGGCTCGCCTTCGATCTCGGCGCGGGCAATCAGCTGGAGGTCATCCAGCGACAGGGTCATCAGCTTGATCGGGCTGACGATCAGCCGCAGGTGCGGCAGATAGGCAAACGGACCGCCGTGCAACCCGGACTGGATCGCACCGACCATCTGGCTCTCATCGGTGAAGCTGGCTCTGACCTCGTTGCCGTGGAGTGCCCACCGCGCCCACACGGTGCCGCCGTCGATGAACGCGATCGTCTGGCGGGTGAGCTCGGAAATCGCGCTCCCGTCCTTGATCAGTTTCGGGCCGATGAAGATAGCCATCAGCCAGACTTGAATTCGCCGATGATGGCATTGGAGGCCTTGCCGATCGCGGCGAAATCGGCCGTCGCGTTCGCCATCATCGTCTTGGTGATCGCAAGAAACGCCTGCATGTCGGGCTGCCCGGTGGCGAGATACTCCGCCATGGCCACGCCGGTTGCGGTCGTCGCGATGGTCGAGATGTTGCGCAGGTTGTCCGCCGCATCCTGAATGGCGATGGCCGCGGTCTGGGCAACCGACTGATAGGCCTTGCCCGCGCCGCTTGTCAGGACCGTCTGCGGCCCCATGACCGCATCACGGCTGTTGACGACCGCATCGATCAGCGCCTGGTCGATCTGGGTGCCGCTCATTGTGTCTCACTCGCGCTGGGTGGATTCGGGTCGGTCTTGTCTGCCTGCGGCTGCGCGGGAGCGGCGCTCGCAGCCGGTGGACCCGAGACCGGAGCAACCGGGGCCGGCTGCTCCGGCGGCTTGGGCATGAAGTTCTTGATCGCCTCGGCGATGCCCGAAAGCGTCGAGCTGGCTGCAGTCCCATTCTTCATCTCGGCGCCGAGCGTGTTGATCGCGCGGTCGGCCTGGGCCTTTGCCGTTGCCACCGCCACAGCGCCGTCGGGAGGAGGAGGAGGATCGGGCGGTCCATCCAGCGGGGGAATGACGGGAGGATCGACTGGCGGCACGTGCGGCTTGACCGGCTCTCCACCCCAGCGCGACTGCAGCATTCTTGCGCAAGCCGCCGTGGTTGCGGCCGAGCTGACCATGCTGTTCGACTGCTGCCGCATCACCGCGTTGTGCATGGCCATGCCCAAGGTTTCGGCCATCACCGCGTTGAGCATCGCCTGCGCATTGTTCTGCGACGAGCCGGTGTTGATGAAGTTCACGGCAGCGACGGAATCGACCATCTGCTTGTTAAGACTGCTCTCGGTCATGGCGCTCCACTCCCTGCTGATAAGATTCGGACGATCACTTTTGCCAAGGCCGTGGCACCGATCAGTTGTCCGCGTTGCTGGGCAAAGGCGGCATTCCCCATGACAAGTGCGATGGAATTGGCGTTCGCCAGGTAGGTCATCCCCATCGCCTGCTGCGGGGCCGCGCCGGCGTTGATCATATCGACATCGCCGACCCCGCGTGCGATGACGGTCAGGCCTGTGGCGGAGGGCATCCCGGCTGCCCGATCCGACCGTTAACGCCGGATCCGCGCTGTCGCCGCGCCGGTCGAGCCGATATCGATCGAAAGCAAGGTGGCGACACCCTGCGTGGTCGAGGCCTGCATCGTGACGCTGGACTGCTGCTGGTTCGCCGTGGCGTTGTGGGCGGCGTTGGCAAGCGCCTGACTGGTGGAGATATAGAGGTTGCCCATGGCCATGGCCGGGGCATCACCGACCACTTTCACATTGGCCTGCGATACTGCATCGGTGATCTGGCTGTTGAGCGAGGTGGGAAAGGCCACTGTCTAGTTCCTCTCTGAACGGGTTTCGCAAAGCGGACGGGGGCAAGCTATTTCGGCACGGCCGCAAGGATCAGTGCGACCCCTGCCGAAGTCGCGGCTTGGCTGGTGATGTTGAGCTGCTGCTGCGCCTGCACGGCATTGTGCGCGGCAAGCGCCAGAGCCTGGGCCGAGGCCTGGTACAGGTCGGCCATGGCGATCGACGGCGCAGAACCGATGACTTGCAGATTGGCCTGCGAGACCGAATCTGTAATCAGTTCATTGACGGGCGTCGGGAAAGCCATCGACTGTCATCATCCCTGCGGACCAGGGGCGTTTCCTTGCCCAGCTTCAGCAGCGATCGCGGCATGCTGAATTCACGCTGGGCCCGGAACGCCGAAGCCGGTCTGTCAGCTGCCGAGGATGCTCTTGGTCGCGATCCCGGTCGATGCGGTGTCGAGCGAGTAGAGCGTGGCGACGCCCATCGTCGTCGCGGCCTGTGCGGTGACATAGCTCTGTTGCTGGGCGTTGGTCGCATTGTGCGCCGCATTGGCCAGCGCCTGCGCGGTCGCCTGATAGAGGTTGCCCATGGCAAGGGCGGGGGCATCGCCCAGAACCTTGACGTTCGCCTGTGTGACGCTGTCGGTGATCTGGTTGTTGACGGCGGTCGGGAAAGCCATGCGAAATTCCTTTCAGTGGGGTCGGTTGAATTACAGGCCGCGCGGCGTGCTGTTCAGGATGGCGGACGTGGCCTTGCCGGTGGAGGCCGTGTCGAGCGAGTAGAGCGTGGCGACGCCCATCGTGGTGGCGCTCTGCGCGGTGACATAGCTCTGCTGCTGGGCGTTGGTGGCATTGTGAGCCGCGTTGGCCAGCGCCTGCGCGGTCGCCTGATAGAGGTTGCCCATGGCCATTGCAGGGGCATCGCCGAGCACCTTGACGTTCGCCTGGGTGACGCTGTCCGTAATCTGGTCGTTCACTGCAGTCGGGAATGCCATATATCCTCCTGTGAATCGGTCGGGTCTCACCGGCCCGAAAGTCCAATCGACAGGGGAAGCGTAACCAGCATCGCCTGGTTCTGGACTGTAGTTTCCGCTCAAAAATGCGGGCGCTTTGCGTAATTGTCAGATGATGAGATTTGCCGGATCCTGGCGATTATGTCCGCATGCGCCCCTCGGCGGATGGTCCGGTTCAGGAGCCGGCGGCGAGGAACAGCGCGATGGCAGAGGCCTGGGCGGAAGCGCCCACCTGGCCCGACCCGCCGCTCCACAGGCCATCTATCGGCTCCCTGCC
>NZ_LJHZ01000074.1:0-9354 GCF_001296055.1 Novosphingobium sp. AAP93 | reverse complement strand
CGAGCGAAGTCGAGACACCTTGCGCCCGGTGTCTCGACTTCGCTCGACACGAACGGATGTTTGGTGATTGGCGCAGGCTGATATCAGCAGAGATCGTCGGCCCGGACTTGATCCGGGCCTTGGCTTCTTTCCTTCAGCGCCGCGCCGGAAGAACAGCCCAACCCCGTGTCAAGCACGGGGTGACGGAAGAGAAATCAGCGCAGAATAGGCGCAGTGTCCAAGATTGGGTGGAGAGCAGACATGAGGTTTCGGCCTATGGCTGCCCTCTCTGTCGAAAAATGTCTGAGAGTGCGACGCCACCATGTATTGCCATCGCACCAAATGCAGGCTGCAGGGGCCAAAGCCGGTCATCTGGCGGATCAACTATGAGGAAGGTGAGGAATAGTCCGGCTGAAAGCATCAGAATGCTCGCCACTCTAAGCCTCGACAATGGCCAGTATTCGTAGTCAAAGCTTACCATTTTTGATGCTGCACCGGTTACAAGGAACCAGTCATATGCAGGGGCACCGCCAGCGCTGCTATGACTGCTTCTTCGATAGCCATGCCGATGCGCTATCCCATGCCTTCCCAAGATCCGCAATGGGGTCGAAAGCAGTGGTTCAAAAACTAGGCGCGAAAAAGCAAACCCCTCAAGCCGCCTTCACAAAACTATCAATCACCCGCTTGCGATCCCCCGTCTCGAAATCGATCTCCAGCTTGTTGCCTTCCTGCGCGGCGACGGTGCCGTAGCCGAACTTGTCGTGGAACACGCGGGTGCCGATGGTGATGTCGGTGCGGGGCTTGGCGGCGAAGCTGGCCGCAGAGCGGCTGGGTTCGGCGATGCGTTTGGGGGTGGGGTCATAGGTCGTCGCGGCGGCGCGTTGCCAGCCGGGGCCGCGGGTGAGATTGCGCGCGGGATTGGCGCTGGCGACATGCGCGAAGGGGTCCGAGTGTTCGGACCACTGCGCGCGCCAGAGCGAGGCGCCGCCGGAGAGGGTGGTTTCCTCCTCGATATGCTCGGCGGGCAGTTCGCCGACGAAGCGGCTGGGGATCGAGCTGGTCCACTGGCCGTAGATGCGGCGGTTGGCGGCGTGGAGGATCGTGCAGCGGCGGCGGGCACGGGTGATCGCGACATAGGCGAGGCGGCGCTCTTCCTCGAGGGCCGCGAGGCCGCCTTCATCGAGCGCGCGCTGCGAGGGGAACACGCCTTCTTCCCAGCCGGGGAGGAACACGTTGTCGAATTCCAGCCCCTTGGCGGCGTGGATGGTCATCACGGTGACCTTCTCGGTATCCGCCGCCGCGTCGTTGTCCATGACGAGGCTGACGTGTTCGAGGAAGTCGCCGAGCGTCTCGTATTCCTCCATCGCGCGGGCGAGTTCGACGAGGTTTTCGAGGCGGCCCGAGGCTTCGGTGCTCTTTTCGGCCTGCAGCGCGGCGGTGTAGCCGCTCTCGTCGAGCACGGCGCGCAGGAGTTCGGCGGGGGTCAGCGTGGCGATCCCGTCGCGCCAGCGCAGGAAATCACGCATGAGGCTGGCGAGCGTGGCGCGGGCGCGTGCCGGAAGCTCGTCCGTATCGCAAAGCTCGACGGCGGCGGCGGCGAGGGGAATGCCGCGCGCGCGGGCGTGGCGGTGGAGCTTTTCCAGCGTCTTGTCACCCAGCCCGCGCTTGGGGGCGTTGTAGATGCGCTCGAACGCGAGGTCGTCCTGCGGCGAGGCGATGACGCGCAAGTAGGCGAGCGCGTCACGGATTTCGGCGCGTTCGTAGAAGCGGAAGCCGCCGACGATCTTGTAGGCGAGGCCGATCTGGATGAAGCGGTCCTCGAACTCGCGCGTCTGGAACGAGGCGCGCACGAGGATGGCGATGCGGTCGAGCGGTGCGCCTTCGCGTTCGAGGCGTTCGATCTCCTCGCCGACGCGGCGGGCTTCCTCCGGGCCGTCCCATACGCCGATGACGCGGACCTTGTCGCCGCCATTGACCTCGGTCCACAGCGTCTTGCCGAGGCGCTGGCTGTTCTCCGCGATGACCCCGCCGGCAGCGGCGAGGATATGCGGGGTGGAGCGGTAGTTCTGCTCCAGCCGGATCACCTTGGCGCCGGGAAAATCCTTTTCGAAGCGCAGGATATTGGCGACTTCTGCGCCGCGCCATGAATAGATCGACTGGTCGTCGTCCCCCACCACGCAGATGTTCTTGCGGCCCTGCGCGAGGAGGCGGAGCCAGAGGTACTGGACGGCGTTGGTGTCCTGATACTCGTCCACCATCACGTATTTGAAACGCTGCTGCCAGCTTTCCAGCACTTCGCGGTGCTGCTTGAAGATGGTGAGCATATGCAGCGTGAGATCGCCGAAATCGCAAGCGTTAAGCGCGCGCAGGCGGTCCTGATAGAGCGCGTAGAACTTCGCGCCCTTGCCGTTCGCGTAAGCCTCGTTGTCGAGCGCGTCGAGGTCCTTCGGACCGAGACCGCGGTTCTTCCAGCGGTCGATCAGGCCGGCCAGCTGGCGCGCGGGCCAGCGCTTTTCATCGAGGCCTTCGGCGACGATGAGTTGCTTCAGAAGCCGCAGCTGGTCGTCCGTATCGATGATCGTGAAGGTGCTCTGCAGGCCGACGAGTTCGGCATGGCGGCGCAGCATCTTGGCGGCGACCGAGTGGAACGTGCCGAGCCACGGCATGCCCTCGACCGCCGGGCCGATCATGTGTCCGACGCGCTCGCGCATTTCGCGCGCGGCCTTGTTGGTGAAGGTGACGCAGAGGATTTCCGATGGCCATGCCAGCCGCGAGCGCAAGAGGTTCGCAAGGCGTGCCGTGAGCGCGGCGGTCTTGCCCGTGCCTGCGCCCGCCAGCATCAGCACGGGGCCTTCGGTCGTCAGCACGGCTTCACGCTGCGGCGGGTTCAGGCCGTCGAGCCAGGCATTTGCGGATTCGGTAGAAGGGGGCGCATGCATTCGAGAACGATTAGGGAACAGCGTCCCTCGCCGCAAGAGGCGGCGCGCCTCGGTTCGGCTTATTTGTCCATGTACTCTTCGTAGTAATCATCGCGCGTATGGTACGAGGCCGCGCGATTGTCCCGATCGTTGTGCTCCTGGAGCTCCCGCTCGCGCGCCTTGCGGGCAATCTTCTTGGCGGCCTCGGAGTTGGCGAGCGAGTTCACCATCACCGTGGTTCCGTAGCCAAGCATGGCGCAGGACGCGACGGTGAACAGCCAGACCATCAGGCATCCGGCAAACATGATCTTGATCACTTGCACCGGGACAGTACTCCACATCCGTTTTGCCTAATGAGCATGATGTGGTTGCAGATCGATTAACAGCTTGCTGCAAGAATATTCCAGCCATGACCAGATGCGGTGGTGGGGACGTGCGTCAATTCATCGATATGACGCAATCTATGACATCAGTTTAGTCCGGATTGGTTGAAAATTGTTCTAGAACTCGGCCCAGTCCGCGCTGCCAACAGGTTTGAGAGCCAGATTGCCGCTGACCGGCAGCGGTGCAGTCTTGCGCCGGGGACGGGCCGCCGGTGCCGCGTCGCGCGCATGGGCCGCCTTGGTGGCACCGGTCTGGAACCGGGTCGTCTGCGCCCGGAGCTGTTGGGCCACGGTGGCAAGCGTACGCGCGGCTGCCGTGCTCTGCTCCACCATGGCCGCATTCTGCTGGGTCATGCGATCAAGTTCGCTGACCGTGCCGGAGACTTCGGAAAGCATCAGCGACTGACGCTGGGCGGATTCGGTGATGCCCTCGACCAGCGTGCTGACTTCGGCGACACGTCCGACGATGTGACGCAGGACTTCTCCGGTTTCGCTGACCAGTTGCACTCCGCGTTCGACGTGGCCGGTGGAGGAGGAGATCAGTTCGCCGATCTCGCGCGCCGCCGTGGCGGAGCGCTGGGCCAGTGCGCGCACCTCGGTGGCAACGACGGCGAAGCCGCGCCCGGATTCGCCCGCGCGCGCCGCCTCGACCCCGGCGTTCAAGGCGAGGAGATTGGTCTGGAAGGCGATGCCGTCGATCACGCTGATGATCTGGGACACGGCCTGCGAGGATTGCTGGATCGCGGTCATGGCTTCGACCGCACGTTGCACCACGGTGCCGCCATTGGCTGCCTCGCCGTGCGCTTGGGAGACGGCGCGGTTGATCTCGGTGACCTGGTTGGAGCTCTTTCCGACCAGCGAGGTGACCTGCTGCATGGCCGCGCTTGCTTCTTCGAGCCGGGCAGCCTGGAGTTCGGTGCGGCCAGCCAGATCATCGGAGGCGGCGCGGATCTCTGCCGAGCCGGTATCGATGGTGCGGGTGGAATCGACGACCTCGCCCATCGCTTCGGCGAGCTGGGCGAGTGCCGCATTGAAGTCGCTGCGCAATTGTTCGGATTCGCCGGGAAAGGGCGTGACGATACGATAGGAGAGATCGCCTTCTGCCAGAGCCTTCATGGCGGTGGTGATCTGGCTTACCATGATCTCGCGCTCCGCCGAACTCTGACGCAGCGCGACAGCCTGTTCGCGGAAGATGTTCGAGGCGCGCGCCATGCGGCCGACGCAATCGAGATAGTCGGTGCGTTCGATCGGGCTGTCGATATCGCCGGCGGCAAGCCCCTCGGTGCGGACCACCATCGCGACATAAGGATCGCAGATCATGCGCTTGGCCGCGCTCATCACGAGCGCCATCAGCACGATCGCTAGTGCCGGAAAGATCAGGGCAACGGAGGTGGCGAGGCCCCCCAAAGGCAGCAAGGCGCCTAGACTTGAAAGGCAGACGAGGAACAGCGTGATCAACCGCAGCGTGTCGAGCTTCTGTCGGATCGGGGCCTTTTTCTCGAACCATTCGAACATCATAGTGCTCTTTGCTTGCACTCCTGCTCACGCCTTCGCTAGCAACGCTTGTTGACGATAACCCTGCGCCTGACCTAGCGGCTTTCCCTGAGCCCGGCGTTATCCTCCCATTGATCGGATGCTTGCCCGATGCCACCTGCCGACCTTCTGTCTGGCCAAGCCCATCCGGTGCGCACCCACGCGCGCGTGCTGCTGGCGAGCCTCGTCGGCACGGCGGTCGAATTCTACGATTTCTATATCTTCGGCACTGCGGCCGCGCTGGTGATCGGACCGCTGTTCTTCCCCGAGAAATCAGCGACGGCGCAGACGCTGCTGGTGTTCATGACGCTTGGGATCGCGTTCTTTGCGCGGCCGGTGGGGGCTGTGGCGTTCGGCCATTTCGGCGACCGGATCGGGCGCAAGTCAACGCTGGTGGCCTCGCTGCTGCTGATGGGCGTCTCGACGTTTCTGGTGGCGTTTCTGCCCGGCTACGCGGTGGCGGGCTGGGTGGCGCCGGCCCTGCTTTGCCTGCTGCGGTTCGGCCAGGGCTTTGGCCTGGGCGGCGAGTGGGGCGGGGCATCGCTGCTCGCGGTGGAAAACGCGCCGAAGGGGTGGGATGCGCGGTTCGGCATTGCCGCGCCGCTCGGGGCGCCGCTCGGGTTCCTGTTTGCCAATGGCCTGTTCCTCCTCCTGGGGCTCGGCCTCAGCGAGGCGGATTTCCTCAGCTGGGGCTGGCGTGTGCCGTTCCTGGCAAGTTCGCTGCTGGTGATCCTCGGGCTGTGGATCCGTCTGCGCATTGGCGAGACGCCGGCGTTCAAGGCCTCGCTCGAAGCTGCGCCGCCGCCGCGCGTGCCGCTGGGCAAGCTGCTTGCCGAACATCCCGGCGCGGTGCTGGCGGGCACCATGGGCGTGATCGCGTGCTTTGCGCTGTTCTACCTCGCGACGACCTTCGCGCTGGGCTTTGCCACGAAGACGCTCGGCTACCCGCGCGAGACGGTGCTGGCGATCCAGCTGGGCGCGGACGTGGTGTTTGCCATCGGCATCGTGGTTTCCGGCTGGTGGTCGGATGCCACCACCCCGCGTACGGTGATGGCGGTCGGCGCGGCGCTCACGGGGCTGGTCGGTCTCGGCTTTGGCAGCGGGCTGGCGGCGGGATCGCTGCCGGTGCTGTTCCTGACGCTCTCGGCCGCGCTGTTCGTGATGGGGCTGTGCTATGGCCCGATCGGTGCGTGGCTGCCGTCGCTCTATCCGGTTGAGGTGCGCTACACCGGTATTTCGCTGGCGTTCAACCTGGGCGGCATCGTCGGCGGCGCGCTGGCGCCGCTTGGCGCGGCGTGGCTGGCAGCGCAGGGCGGCGTGATGTGGACGGGGCTGGTGTTGACGGCGGCGGGCGTGGTGACGCTGGTCGGCGTGCTGGCGGCGCCGCGTCAGTAAGAACCCCTCCGACCCGCTTCGCGGGCCACCTCCCCGTTTGTCCCTTCGGGAAAAACAGGGAGGACCTTTTCGTTCCTCCCCATTTTTGCGAAGCACAAATGGGGAGGTGGCCTGCCGAAGGCAGGTCGGAGGGGTTATTCCGCCACTCGCATCAAGGTCAGCCTTGCCTTGCCGACCTTGCGCTCCGCATCGATTTCGAGCGCGCGCACGCCGGATGGCTCGTCCGCATGCGTTTCAAGGCTGACCCACGTGCCAGGGCCGATCCAGCCGAGGCGCTGCAGCCGGTCGATAGCGACAGCGCCCGCGCCCGAGCCATAAGGCGGATCGAGCAGCACGACATCGAGCGGCGCCGGCGCGGGGCCGAGCGCGAGGACCGAGGCGGCGCGCACGTCGCACTGCGCCTGCGCATGGAGCGCGGCGATATTGGCACGAAGCGCGCGGATGGCGGCAGGGTCCTGCTCGACGAACAGTGCCTTGACCGCGCCGCGCGAGAGCGCTTCGAGGCCGAGCGCGCCCGAGCCCGCGAACAAGTCGGCCACGGTCAGGTCTTCCCAGCTGCCGAGGCGGCTGGTGAGCATCGAGAACAGCGTCTCGCGGGTGCGGTCCGCAGTCGGCCGGGTGGTGTCCCCTGCCGGGGCCTGCAATTTGCGGCCGCGCCAGGTGCCGGCGATGATCCGCAGCATCAGCGCTTCCCCTGCGGTCGGTTGCCGGGACGTGGACCCGGGCGGCCACCCGGTCTTTGCGGGCGCTGCGGCTTCGAGACCAGTTGCCCCGCTTCAGGCGAGAGGCGCTTGCGTTCGGGGCGGGCGCGGCCTGCGGGCGCGGACTTGGCCACAGGTTCAGGTGCAGGCTTCGGCGCGCGCGGGGCTGGCGCGCGTCCGGCATGGATCGCCTGCTGGTCACGCGTTGCCTTGTCGCTCGCAAGGCCCTTGCGGAAGCGCTCTACAACGACTTGCGGCACTTCCTCCGCCGCGCCGCGCGGCAGTTCGCCGAGATCGAACGGACCATAGCGCAGCCGCAGCAGGCGCGAGACTTCGAGGCCGAGATGCTCGAGCACGCGGCGGACTTCGCGGTTCTTGCCTTCGGTGAGCGTCAGCTCGATCCACTTGTTGCGGCCTGCGCTGCGTTCCATGTTGGCGTTGATCGGGCCGTAGCGCACGCCTTCGATTTCGATCCCGTCCATCAGGCCATCGAGCATCTCCTGCGTGACATCGCCGAAGGTGCGCGCGCGGTAGGTGCGCGGGACGGCGTTGGCCGGCAGTTCCATCGCGCGCTTGAGCTCACCGTCGTTGGTGAGGAGCAGCAGGCCCTCGGTGTTGATGTCGAGCCTGCCGACCGGCATCACGCGGCCGGCGCCCGGCGGCAGGGCATTGCGCAGTGCAGTGTAGATCGTCGGGCGCCCGGTTGGATCGCGCTCGGCAGTGATCAGCCCGGATGGCTTGTGGAACATGAACAGGCGCGGCGGCTCGGCGGCGGCGACGGGCTTGCCGTCGACCGTAATGCCCTTGAGGTTCTTGAGGATCGTGGCCGGGGTGGTGATCGCCTCGCCGTCCAGCGCGACGCGGCCCTCGGCGATATAGCGCTCGATCTCGCGGCGGCTGGCGACGCCGGCGCGGGCGAGCAGCTTGGCGATGCGATCGCCTTCGCGCGGGGTGCCGTCGTCGGCTGGGGCGCGGGTCTGCGGCGTGGCTGCTGCCTTGGGCGTCTTGTAAGGTTTGGGAGCCGCGGGCCTTCCCGGGCGGCCGCTCCTGTCTTTGGGGGGAAATGCCATGGCTTGCCCCTTACGCTGCGCGTGCCCGCGCGTCATCAACCTTCATGCAGGGCAATCTCGCGCTGGCAGATCTCGTGGAAGCGGCGGATACCGCCTTCCAGCGTGCCAAGTGTAAGCTGGGGCACGGCGCCGGTCGCGAGGCCCTGCTGGCCGAGTTCGGCGGCGCGGAAGTCTTCGGAGCCGAACACCTGCCCGTCGAGCAAGTCCCAGCTGCGGCGCCAGTGGTCTTCGGCCTTTTCCGTCTGCGGCGCCTCGGCGATCAGCATGAAGTCCTCGACCAGCGTCAGGTCGTGCGCCTGCGGCATGATCGTCATCAGGTTCACGTAATCCGGGCTGATCACGATCACGGTGGCGGGGAACAACTGATAGGCGAAGGTCGCGACACGGCGCAGCGCGGGCCAGTCGGCCAGATCGACGCCTTCGAGTTCGGTCGCGCGGCCGACCAGCGAGCGCATGTGCGGCCCCACCTCGTCGCCTGCCGTCACGCCGTCCTTGAAGTAGGGGCCGATGGTGCGGGCGTGGAGGCGCTGCACGTGGTAGCTTTCGAGGAACGCGTCCATGATCAGCTTCCAGTTGGACGCGACCCGGTGCGTGCGGCGGGCGTAGAGGTGATGCGCGCCGAGGTCTGCGGCGGCGAAATCGGCGCTGATCTGGCCCGCGAGACTGAAATCGGCGTCCTGCGGCGCGAACCAGATAAGGCCTCCGGCTTCGAGGCTCGGCAGTTCGATCAGGCCGAGCTTCGCTTGATCGAGGTTGGGGAAGGTGTCGGGGCGGGGCAGGGCGAGCAGCTTGCCTTCCGTGCTGTAGGTCCAGGCATGGTAAGGGCAGACGAGGCGCTTGGTGCATTGCACCTCGCCGCCTTCGACAAGCCGCGTGCCGCGGTGGCGGCAGACGTTCATGAAGACATGCGCCTTGCCCGCTGCATCGCGGGTGAGGAGCAGGGGCCTGCCGGTTGCGTCGTGGGGGACGGCCATGCCGGGATCGGACAGCAGCGCGGAAGGCGCGAGGACCTGCGGGAAGCGGTCAAACAGCGCGGCCTTTTCGCGCGCCCAGTGGGCTGGATCGGTATAGACGCTGGCGGGCACGTGGCTGATTGCCACGCCCTTGCGGCCCGCACCTGCAGCCACCAGCCGCGCGAGGTCCAGCTGGCCATCGGTGGGCCGCTTGGTGCTTTCAGTGGTGGCCATTTCGCGGCTCTCCCCCGGTTTCATCGCTCTCCGGTGCTAGGCATAGCGCAATTTGGCGCTAAGCATGCAGGTAAATGCATGGCCCGATTACGATATCGGATCATTGTTCGGCCAGGGATGCCCCAGTCCCGTTCGTGTCGAGCGAAGTCGAGACACCGCACGCCGCGCCCGGTGTCTCGACTTCGCTC
>NZ_LJHZ01000073.1:0-28228 GCF_001296055.1 Novosphingobium sp. AAP93 | reverse complement strand
GGGGGGGGGGGGGGGGGGGGGGTTACGCGGCGCTTGTTCGAAAGGCCGAACCCCCTCCCCCAGCCCCTCCCCACCGGGGAGGGGAGCAGTGGTCAGGTCTGCTCTGAAATCAGCGCCCGGTGCGCCAACCTTCAGCGTAGTTTTCACGCGCCACGCGGCTGTAGGGCACCGACGAAACGATCGCGCGGACTTCGATCTGCTTGTGCGGCTCGACCGTGGTCTTGCGCGTACCGCCGTTCTCTTCGCCCCACACCACGCGCACTTCGGTGCCGACCGGGATTTCCGGATCGACCGTGGCGAGGCTCAGCGCCTGCTTCTCGTTGTAGGAATAGCCGGTGAACATCGAGAGGCCGACCGTCTTGCCGCCCGCATCGACGACGCGGTCGTAGTTCGACGAGGCATAGTTCGCCAGCGGCACGTCGAAGAACTTGTACTGCTCGCCGTCCGGGTTGAACAGCGAAGCGGTGATCTTCGCCATGTCTTCCGGATTCCACGCCAGCGTCACCTTCTTGCGCTGCTCGGCGGGGTTCAGCTTCTCCAGCGCCTCGCGGCCATGGAAGTCGTGGTCGAACTTGACGAACGGACCGTAGCCCAGCTCCCACGGGTTGAGGTAGTAGTCCTCGATATTGTCCGAAACGAACGAGCCGCCGATCGAGCCGGTTGCCTCATAGCTGTCGGCGCCGAGCCACTCGCGGAAGCCCTTGAGCTTTTCGCCGGTGTAGATCGCAGGCAGCGGCGAGGGGATCCAGCCCGATTCCAGCGTGTTCGAGGGATAGGCGCGGCTGCCGCAGGCGATCAGGCCGAATTCCTTGCCCGCTTCCAGAATAGCAGCGCGGATTTCCTCCTGTTCGGCATAGGGACCCCAGATCTCGAGGCCCGGCGCGCCCGACATGCCGTGGCGCAGCGTGCGCACCGTCTTGCCGGCAATGTTCATCGTGCTCATGTTGAAGAACTTGAGCTGCTCCAGCGGCCCGCCATGCAGCTTCTCGATCACGTTCCACGCCTGCGGACCCTGGATCTGGAAGCGCCACTCCTTGCGGGTGACGGGCTTGCCCATCGGGCGCATCGGCGAGCGGTCATCCAGCTCGATCTCGACATCGTAGCCGCCCGTCGCGCCGTGATAGCGCAGCCAGTTCGAAGCGGGCGCGCGGCCGACGTAAGTGAAGCTTTCCTCTTCTTCCCAGAAGATGATGCCATCGCCGATCACATGGCCATAAGGCGTCGTCGGCACGTACTGCTTGGCCTTGTTGACGGTCCAGCCCTTCGAGCTGTTGATCATCGTGTCCGACAGCAGCTTCGCCGCATCCTTCCCGCGGATGTAGAGGTTCACCATGTGGTGCGACTGGTCGAACAGCACCGCCGAGTGCTGCCACGCCCACTGCTCGCTGCGCCAGTTGGAGAATTCCGGCGCCACCACCGGATAGACATAGGCGCCAAGCTGCGAATTGCGCAGCATTTCAACGATGTTGGACTGGCCTTGAAGGACCTCTTCGAGGTTCGCTGCCACGCTGTCTCTCCCGATTGCAAATGGCTGGTTGAAATTTGTATGCAACACATACAATATCGAACCAGATTCGCAATGCCAAATTGTGCAGCCCCCATGCGGGGCACAAGCACGGCTGGCGGTGAACGGCGGCGGCGCCTATGGGGGCGCGCTGCCCACCAATGGACGGGAGAGATTTGAATGACTGCACCTGTGATCCTGACGCTTTCGTGCGAGGACAAGCCCGGAATCGTCGCCCGGGTTACCGGCAACCTGTATGAGGCCGGCGCCAACATCCTCGAGGCGCAGCAGTTCGACGATACCGAAAGCGGCCAGTTCTTCATGCGCGTTGTGCTCGATCCCGGCTCGGGCGACGAGACCACGCTGCGCAACGCCTTCACGCCGGTGGCCGAACAGTTCGGCATGGAATGGACGATGCGCGATGCCTCGAAGAAGCGCCGCACCGTGCTGATGGTCAGCAAGTTCGATCACTGCCTCGGCGATCTGCTCTACCGCACCCGCATCGGCGAGCTGCCGATGGAAGTCGTCGCGATCATCGGCAACCACCCCAAGGAAGCGCTCAACATCACGCTGCTCGGCGATGTGCCCTATCACCACCTGCCGATCACCAAGGACACCAAGCCGCAGCAGGAAGCGCAAGTAAAGGCGATCGTCAACGAGACCGGCGCGGAACTCGTCGTCCTTGCGCGCTACATGCAGATCCTCTCGGACGACATGGCCTCGTTCCTCAATGGCCGCTGCATCAACATCCACCACTCGTTCCTGCCGAGCTTCAAGGGCGCCAAGCCCTATCACCAGGCCCACGCGCGCGGCGTGAAGATGATCGGCGCGACCGGCCACTACGTGACGACCGACCTCGACGAAGGCCCGATCATCCACCAGGACGTGACGACCGTCACCCACGCCGACACGCCCGACGACCTCGTCCGCAAGGGTCGCGATGTCGAGCGCCGCGTGCTGGCGGAAGCGGTGCGCCTCCACCTCGAAGACCGCGCGCTGCTCAACGGCAACAAGACGGTGGTGTTCCGCAGCTGATCTTTCGCGTCAGGCGCGGGTGAGCCGGATATCCACCTCGCGCTCCACATAAGCCCATTCCTCGGACGCCCGCAGTTCGGCCAGCAGATGGTCGAACGCGGGCGTATCCTCGGGTGCGAATTCGAACCACGTCAGGAAATCGAACGGCTCGCCCAGATCGCGCGAATGATAGAGCGCGCGGGCGACCGGGCGAACGTAAGGCAGCCCGATGGCATGGTGCTTGGACCGCTGGAACACGCCCATGCGCTCATCCTGCGCCAGCGCCCACCATGCAGCAGACTTGGTGATCGGGAGCAGCGCAGCACACGTCGCTTGCGGACGGCCCAGCCCAGATTGGACCGCGCGCAGTTCGCTCACGCCTTCCTGCGAGGTGTAGCGCAAGTTGCTCGCCGTGCCGCGCAGCATCCAGCCATCGCTTTCACCTGCTCGCGAAGCCTCGCTGATGCGCAAGGCCGGCGCCATCGGCAAGCTCTCACCGCGGAAGGCTTTTATGCGGGTGACGCGCCAGGCACCCGAAGGCCCGGCGATGAATGCGGTGGGATGCAGTGCCATGCCGTGAAATTCGTATGCGTGGTTTGGACGGTTACATCTGCCCGTGCATTGCGATGGTCCGATCCGGTGCCTATGCTGCACGCCGAAGCGGCAAGGAGCAGGCAATGCAGGTCAACTGGCTCGATCACGTCAACGTGATCACCGACAAGCTCGATGAAACCGCCGAGTTCTACAAGGCGCTCCTGAACCTCGAGCGCCGCAACGCGCCCCCGCCGCTGACACCCGACAACGCGCAGTGGATGTACGACGCCGGCGGCAAGGCCATCGTCCACATCAACTCGGTAGACTGCCCCCGCGCGTTCGACCGCCACGTCGAACCCGGCGCACTGACGGGTGCCGTCCACCACGTCGCACTCAATTGCTCGGGCTACGACGAACTGATGGAACGCGTCGGCGCGCTCGGCACGCCCTTCCAGCTCAACACCGTAGCCTCCATAGGCCTCAGGCAGATTTTCGTCAGCGATCCCAACAACGTGCTGCTGGAACTGAATTTCTTCGGGGATTGAGGTAAGTCAGCCGGTCGGAGCGCGACAAATCGGCCGTTCGCTTTCGGTCGTCTTGTCCATCCGGCCCGGAATCTGTGGGATCTGACGGTTCGGATCCATGATCGTTACCGTCGCGCCAGTCCGCGACAGCGCCGTTTCAATCGCCGGTCCGGTTGCAGGGTCCGCGACGATGATGAACCGGACCCCCGTCAGCCGCTTGGGCTTGATGCGCGCAGCGATCTCGACGATCCGCGCTCCCAGCGACTGCATGTCCGGCGATCCGATCACGCGAATGTCATATCCCGGCGAAAACGACCGCTCGGTGACAGCCTCCTGAAGCCATTTCAGCGACGCACGAAAATCGGACGCATTTCCGGGACGCAGAACCGTTGTCCCGATAACCGGCCCATCATCGCCTATCGCACCCGGCACAGTGCGAAAGCCGATCTCATTGAGATAGTGATGCCATGCCACCTCATCCCATTTTACCGGTGCCGAAATCGGGGCGTTCCACGCTTCTGTTTCAGCCAGTTTGGCGATGCACTGTTCGTGCGCGACCTTCGCTGCATTCCTGAGCGCATCGCGCCAGGCAGCATCGTCAAGCCCGACGATCGCGGCGTCGGCAAGTCGGATGCGAAGCTCCAGTTGCGGGCCGCTCTGCCCGGGCGTGCGCTCGAGCTCTGGTAAGTCGATTGGCACCAATACCTCTGTGCCGTCGCCGGACAGACGAGGCTGGCCACGCCATTGGATCGAACTGACCGATCGCGAAAGCGCGCTTACAAACCAGTCGGGAAAAATGCTGTCGAGCGCGAACGCCTTGGTCGCCACCCCGCTCCCGTTGTAAACGACGATCGCGGATGGACCGAAGCCCACTGAATACCAGTTGTCGAATGTCGCAAACGCCTTTCCCTCTGGCGCGACGACAACGTAGACGGGTGCAACTTCATTGACGAGCGACTTTGTCCATTTGGTCACCCAGCCACCTGCGGGACTGCGGACTTCAAGCTTCGCCGTGGCACTCGCCGCCGCGGAGCCGCGCGGCGCTCCCGCTGGTTCCTTGCCGTCCACCTTGTCGGCAATGTAGTCGAGCGTGCTGGTCAACTCGCCGGGAACTACGGTCAACCGTGCCGAGTGATCTGGAGCCTCAAAGACCTCCGTCACTGCAGGTGCCCAGGAGTCCGCATGGGCCGCCGAGCTTGTCACCAGCAAAGCAAGAAACAGCAGTATCCGCATTGTGCCTCGCGCGGCGTCCGGTGAGGCTTCTGGTTACAGTGCTCCGCGATCCGAATCCAGCGAATCACCGTCGAGTCTGGCGTGATCCGAACTACCGCCCCTACTCCGGCCGCTCCCCGGCCATCGTCGTCCGATACATCTCGCGCCGGAACCCATCGTAATCGTTCGGCGCCAGATGCAGCGCCGCGCGGTTGTCCCACATGGCGATCATGCCGGGCTCCCAGCGCAGGCGGCAAGTGAAGCCCGCCTGCGTGATATGCCGCGTCAGCATGTCTAGGATCGGGCGGCTTTCCGCCTCGGTCATCCCCTCGATCCCCACGGCATAGACTTCGTCCACATAGAGCGAGGGCAGCCCGGTGAAGGGATGCGTGCGTACCAGCGGGTGGAAATTGCCCTGCACCGCCGCCGCGCGCCGGTCGTCGCTGGCGAAGGTCATCGGCTTGCCGGTAATCCGCTCCTGCGTCGCCATGTTCGCCTCGGCCGACATATGCACCTTCAGCGGGCGCAGCATGGCCTGCATCGCGGGGCTCAGCATCCGCCACGCCAGCTGCGTATCGGCCCAGACCGTATCCCCGCCATAGGGCGGCACTTCCACAGCGCGCAGGATCGTGACGGAAGGCGGCTCATCCAGAAACGGAGAATCGGTGTGCCATCCGCTGCCGAACAGCGCCTTGGTCCGGGTATCCGCCTCCTTGATCAGCGGGTGGACATTGCGGTGCCCCGCCACCCCTTGCGTATAGGCATCGACCGCGAAAGGCCCGAACCGCGCGGAGAACGCCTCATGCTCCGAATGCGTCAGATGCTGATCGCGCAGAAACACCATCTTGTGCCGCCACAGCGCCTCGCGGATTTCGTCGAAGGCTTCGGGCAAGAGGTCATGGCCCAGCCGTACCCCGGCAATCTCGGCCCCCATCGCAGCGCTCAGCGGATGCGCGGTGATGTGGCGGTGCTCCTGCGCGGCATTGTCGAAATCGCCCTGCGGGCTCAGCCTCACTTCGCGCATCAGCTTGTAACCATCAGGCCGGAATCGCCCGCTCGAGCGCGTCCGCCAGTTGCTGCGGACGCGAGAGATAGGGGCTGTGATCGGCGTCCAAAGTCACCACCCGCGCACCGGGCGACATCGCCTGCATCCGGCGCTGGCTGGCAATGGGGATCGTGCGGTCCTCGGTGCATTCGACATAAGTACGCGGGAGCGAGCCCCAACGCTCCGCCGTCAGCACCAATGGCTCCGAGCGCGGCCCATGCGGCTCCGCCACAAGGCGCGGCAGCACGCCCGCGACCAGCTCCGGCGGCGAAAGCTGCGCGAAGACCGGCCCGGCCAGCGCCGGATCGACCACGGTCGCCGCGCCATCATGCACCTTGCTGATAATCGCATCGAAATCCGGATTGGGCTCTTCCATCGTCTTGAACTCGGCGCGCGACGATCCCGAAGGCAGCATCATCGCGCAGACATAGACAAGCGCATCCATGGCCGAAGGATCGCGCTCCGCCGCCGTGCTGACGACCAGACCACCGCGCGAATGCCCTGCCAGCACGACCGGAGCGCCGCCCGATTGTGCCTTCAGATCACGGCAATGCTGCGCAGCAAATTCCCCCCAATCCCCCAGCGTCACCGCCGCCAGTTCCTCCGCCGTGCCGCCCATTCCCGGCAGCGTCGGCGCCACAACCGTGTGCCCCCGCGCGCGCAGCAATGCTGCAACCGGATCGAAGCACCAGCCGCCATGCCAAGAGCCATGGATCAGAACAAACCCGGCCATCAGCCTGCCTTCGGTGCGATGAAATCAGCCCAGACCGCCCACTCGGGCTTTTCCGAAGCGTCCGGCTCCCATTGCTGCACCATCAGCGCGCGGGCCTCCGGCTCGGGCATGCCGAGCACATCCCTGTTGAGCCGGTAGAAGAACGCCGAAACCCGCCAGTTCATGATGCAATGAACGTGGACCGGGGTCGGCCCGGTCTCCAGCGCGGCGCGGAACGCCTCGTAATGCGCTTCCTGCGGCGCATCGAAGGGCACCGGGATGTGCGTGTAGGCGATCCCCTCGGCAGCAAGTTTCACGCCTTCTTCCGCCAGCGCTTCGGGATGGCTGTCGAGCGCGAGGTTGACCACCTGCCTGACCCCGAGCGCTGCCAGCCGTGCGACATCGGCCTCTTCAAGCCGCCCCGAAGTGGTGATCTCTCCGCTCAGCCTTTGCCAGCCGCGGATATCGGCCGGGTCTGCGGTCATGGCGCTCAGGCCAGCCCCAGCAGGCGCACCGCGTTGTCCTTCATGATCCCGGGCAGCACATCCTCGCGGAAGCCGACCTTGAGCGCGGCTTCGATCCACTTCTGCGGGTGAATCAGCGGAAAATCGCTGCCGAACAGCATCTTATGTTTCAGCTGCGTATTGGCATACTGGATGATCTGCGGCGCGAAATACTTCGGTGACCAGCCCGAGAGGTCGATGAACACGTTGTCCTTGTGCAGCGCCATCGACAGGCTCTCGTCCACCCACGGCCACGAGGGGTGCGCGAGGATGATCTTCATGTCGGGGAAATCGACCGCGACATCGTCGATCAGCATCGGCTGGCCATACTTGAGCCGCATCCCGCCGCCGCCGCGCATGCCGGTGCCCATGCCGGAATGGCCGGTGTGGAAGATCGCGGGCAGCTTGTACTCGGCAATCACTTCGTAGATCGGGTAGGCCATGCGGTCGGCCGGGTGCGCGTTCTGCACGATGCCGTGGAACTTGAAGCCCTTGACCCCGTAGTTCTCGATCAGATCGCGCGCCTCGCGCGCGCCGAACTTGCCCTTGTGCGGATCGATCGAGGCAAAGGCGATGCAGATGTCGTCGTTCTTGAGCGCCATTTCGGCGACTTCATAGTTCGAGACCCGCTTGGCGCCCATGCCGCTTTCAGCGTCCACCGTGAACATGCAGAAGGCGATCTGCTGCTCGCGGTAGATCTCGACGATCTCGGGCATCTTGGGCCGCTCGCGGGGGGCCTTGAAATAGGCCGAAGCCGCATCGAAGAACTTGCCCATGACCGGATCTTCCGGATCGTGGCACGAAACCTCGGCATGCACATGCACGTCGATGGCCTTGATCTTCGTAATATCGATCACGCGGCAGACTCCAATTCTGCAGGATTGTCACGAGCCAGCCTTTCGACCAGCCGGTTGTAAAGCGTCACTGCGCGGTCGTGCGCAGTGGGCATGATCTGGGGATCGGGCGTGGCGGCAATCACGCGTTGCTGGGCCTCGATCATCGTCTTGTCTTCCGCAAAGGCTTGTCCGGCCATGACCATCATCATGTCGCGCTTAGCATCATCGCCATCGCGGCAGTGTGGCCCCCACGAGAAGAAGTAGCGTGCCGTGCCCGGTCCGGTCGATGTGACCGCCTGGCTGGTGAAGTTCAGCCCCGAAAGCGCATCCGCCATTTCCGGTGCCAGATCGCCGAGCCGCGCGGCAGTGCCTTCTGGATAATTGCCGGACCACATCAGCAAGACCCCGGGCACGAGGAAATCGTAAGTCTGGTAGGCCTCCACTGCCACGTCATGCGGATTGCGCGGGCTGTTTGCCGGCGCAGGAATCCACCGCGATACGCGCACGCCGCGCTCCAGCGGGGTGATCTTCGGCTGGTGCTCGGCAAATTCCGGCCCCGCACCAAAGCTCTGCGCATGGACATACGTGAGGTGGCTGAAATCGAGGAGATTGTCGCAAATGAGCCGTGCCTCGGCGGCATAATCGAGTTGGCCGTGACCGAGGATCCATTCGGGCTCCGAAATGCCGACCGCAGGGGGAATCAGCGCTTCGTCCGCCAGCGCGGGATCGCCCATCCACACCCAGATCCAGTCATGCCGGTCCGCCACAGGATAGCTGCGCACGCGTGCCCGTGCTGGGATCAGTTCCTGCCCCGGGATTTCCTGCACCACGCCATCCGGCCCGAACAGCAAACCGTGGTACATGCAGCGCAGGCTCTCCCCCTCGCAGCGCCCGAGCGAGAGAGGCGCAAGGCGGTGCACGCAGCGATCTTCCAGCGCCTGGATGGTGCCGGAAGCGCTGCGCCAGATCACCACCGGCTCGCCAAGTATCGAAATGGCAGAAGGTTTCTCGGCAGCAATGTCGCTGCTCCACGCCGCGACGTGCCACGCATTGCGGACATGGATCACAGGCGTACTCCCATGGCACGGCCCCGGCGGGCGGATGAACCGCTCCGCCGGGACCAGCCCGGATTATCAGACGAGCGCGTCCTTCTTGACGGTGATCACCTGGCTGTAGGTGAACTCCTTCAGGCCCTCGATGCCGTACTCGGCGCCGAAGCCGGACTGCTTGTGGCCGCCGAAGGGCGCAAAGGGCGAGAGGTGGAGGAACTCGTTGATCCACACCGTACCCGTTTCGAGCTGCTCGGCGATCTTGACGCCGCGCTCGGTGTCCTTGGTCCAGACCGCGCCGGCAAGGCCGTATTCCGAATTGTTCGCGCGCGCGATCACTTCATCGTCGCTCGAGAACTTCATCAGCGGCATGACCGGGCCGAACTGCTCTTCCGCCACGATGCGGGCGTCTTCCGGCGGATTGTCGAGGATCGTGATCGGCACGTAGTAGCCCGAGCCCGAGGGATCGACATCGCCGCCGACAAGGAACTTGTAGCCGTTGTCCTTGGCGTCCTGGATCAGTTCGCACACGCGCTCGAACTGCTTCTTGTTCTGGATCGGGCCCACGCCGGTGCCCTGCTCCGAACCGTCACCCACCTTCACGTTCTTCGCGTATTCGGCAATCGCCGCGCTCAGCTCGTCATAGATGTCCTCGTGGATGTAGATGCGCTTGGCCGCCACGCAGATCTGGCCCGCGTTGGTGAAGCTCGACCAGAACAGCTGCTCGGCCACCTTCTGCACGTCCGCGTCGGGCAGCACGATCGAGGCGTCGTTGCCGCCGAGCTCGAGCGTGATGCGCTTGAGGTCCTTCGAGGCGCCTTCCATGATCTTCTTGCCGGTCGCGGTCGAGCCGGTGAAAGTGATCTTGTCGATATCCGGGTGCGCGGTGATCATCGGGCCGAGGGCATCCTCGCCGGTGATGATGTTGACGACGCCGGCAGGCACGATGTCCGCGATCAGTTCGGCAAAGCGCAGCGTGGTCAGCGGCGTGAACGGCGAGGGCTTGAGCACGATGGTGCAGCCCGCAAGCATCGCCGGGGCGATCTTCTGCACCGCCATCAGCAGCGGGAAGTTCCACGGCACGATGCCGCCGACAACGCCGACCGGCACGCGGCGGGTGCGGCTGAGACGGGTCTCGCTGTCCTCGTTGATCGTCTCTTCGAGGGTCAGCGTCGACTGCGCGTTCATCATCGCCGAGCAGCCGCCGATTTCGAACTGGGCCTGCTGGTGCGGCTTGCCCTGCTCCGAGGTGAGGAGGCGGAACAGCTCGTCGAAATTCGCGTCGATCGCGGCGGCCATCTTCTGGATCACCACGCGGCGCTCGTCGACCGGGGTCTTCGACCAGGTCTTGAAGGCGCGGCGGGCGGCGGCCACGGCGCGGTCAAGCTCTTCGGCGCCGCAGGCCGGCACCTGGCCGATCACCTGCTCGTTCGCCGGGTTCACCACGTCGAGCGTCTTCGCCGTGGTAACCAGTTCGCCATCGATCAGATTGGGGTAGAGTTTGGTCATGAGTCTCTCCGTCCTCTAGTATTGTTCTAACGTATAGCAGTTTATCAGCGCGAAGCCAGCGCCTTGTCCTCGTTGGCCCGCTTGACGAGATACATCCGGATCGCCTCCGCGTCAGCGGGCTTGAGCGCGGACTTGAACGAAACCATGCCCAGCTCGTGGAGCTGGCCGCCGATCACCACGGCCTTCAGCGCATCGGCCGAATTGATGATCGCCGAGTGACGCAAATCGGGGTTTAGCCCGCCCGAAACCGCCGCATCGCCGTGGCAGACCGAGCAGTACCGGCCATAGAGCTGTCCGCCCTTTGTCGCCTGTGCCTGCGTGCCGGTGAAGGGCGGCGGATCAAGCACCATCTGGTTCATCGGGGGCGCTTCGGGCAGCTGGCCCTTGGCGCCCAGCTTGAACACGAGGAGGCGGCTGATGTTGCGCGTGGTGCCCGCCTTGTCGGCCAGCACGCCGGTGGCGATATCCCAGACGCCGCCCCAGCCGACCATGATCGCGACATATTGCTCGCCGTCGATCGCATAGGTCATCGGCGCGGCGATGATGCCGGTCTGCGCCGGGAACGACCACAGTCGCTCACCCCTGTTCGCCGTGTACGCAACGAATTCGCCCGAAGCTGTGCCCTGGAACACGAGGTTGCCCGCAGTCGAGAGCACGCCGCCGTTCGACGGCCCCTTGAGATCGACCTTCCACGCCGGCTTCCGGTTCGCGACGTCCCACGCCACCAGCTGGCCGGTCGTCGCGGCCTTGGCGCCGGCCTGCACCTTGGCATCCGCCGGCATGGCCACGGCATAGCCGTCGAGGCCCGTCTGGAACCCGATGTCGGTCGGCTTCCAGCCCGCTGCCGCCATGTAGGGGAATGCGGCGAGATTGGTCGGAATATAAAGGTATCCGGTCTTCGGGCTGTAGCTCTGCGGCTGCCACGAATGCGCGCCGACCGCACCGGGCAGGCTCACGAAGGGCTTGCCAGTCTTCTCGTACTGCGCATCCGGGTTGATCGTCGGGCGGCCCGTCTCGGGATCGATCTTCGTCGCCCAGTTCACCGGCACCCACGGCGTGGCCGAGAGGAACTTGCCGGTCTTCACGTCGAGCACATAGATATGCCCGTTCTTCGGCGCGTGCATCGCGACATGGCGCTTCTCGCCGCCGATCATCACATCCGCGATGGTGATCTGCTGATCCGAGTCGAAGTCCCAGCGGTCTTCCGGCGTTTCCTGGAAGTGCCAGGCATACTGGCCGGTGTCTGCATTCACCGCGACGATCGACGAGGTGTAGAGGCTATCACCCTCGCGCCCGTTCGCCGCCGGGTTCCACGGCTCGGCATTGCCGGTGCCGAACAGGACGAGGTTGGTTTCAGGATCGTAGGTGATCGAATCCCAGACCGTGCCGCCGCCGCCGAGGGTCCACCACTTGTTGCCCCAGGTCTTCGCCGCCGCCTCATGCGCTGCCTTGTTGACGCCTTCGACGCCGAAGCCCTTGGCGGGGTTGCCCGGCACCGTGTTGAAGCGCCAGACTTCCTTGCCCGTTTCCGGATCATAGGCGGAGAGGTACCCGCGCGCCTTGTACTCCGAACCCGCTGCGCCGATCAGCACCCGGCCCTTCACGATGCGCGGCGCGCCGGTGATGGTATAGTCGGTCTGGTTCGGGACCGTCACCTTCGACCAGATCACATTGCCGGTCTTCTGGTCGAGCGCGATCAGGCGGCCGTCGAGCGCCGCCACGAAGACCTTGTCGCCATAAAGCGCGACGCCCCGGTTCACCGCATCGCAGCAGGTGCGCACCAGCGTCTCGCGCGGCACCTTGGGATCGAAGGCCCACAGCGGCTTGCCGGTCTTCGCATCGTAGGCCTTCACCATCGACCATGCGGTCGAGACATAGAGCACCCCGTCATGTACCAGCGGGGTGGCTTCCTGCCCGCGCGCGGTGTCCATATCTGCATACCAGGCGAGGCCCAGCTGGTCGGCGTTGTACTCGTTGATCAGCGTCAGCGGCGAATAGCGCTGTTCGGCATAGTCGCGACCATAGCTCAGCCATTCGCCCGCCGGCACATTGCGCAGCATCGCGTCGGTGACGCCGGCCATCGCGCCTGATTGCGCGACAGCCCCAACACCCAGCGCGAGAAGCGATGCCATGGCCAGCTTACGAACCAACGAAACGCGCATACCTGTGTGCCTCTCCTTGCGGGCCCTGCCTGTCGCAGGGACTCTTTAATCGGGTGTTTAAACGAGCTGGGATCAATTCACCATACGCTGCGCATCGCCCCAGTACTTTTTGCGCAGTTCCTTCTTGTCCATCTTCCCTGCGGCAGTCCGTGGGATCGCGTCGATGAACTCGACCGACTTGGGCGCCTTCACCCCGCCCAGCCGCTCCTTGGTATGGGCGATGATCTCCGCTTCGGTGATCCCGTCCGCCACGACGACGGCATGAACCTGCTCGCCCCACTTCTCGTGCGGGATGCCAAACACGCAGGCCTCGCGCACGGCGCCAAGCTCAGTCACCGCCGCCTCGACTTCCGCCGTGAACACGTTGAACCCGCCGGAGACGACCATGTCCTTCTTGCGGTCGACGATGTAGAGATAGCCGTCCTTGTCGAACTTGCCGACGTCGCCGGTGTGGTGCCAGCCGAACTTGCGGATCTCGGCGGTTTCCTCGGGCTTCTCGAAGTAGGAATGCGTCACCAGCGCGCCGCGCACGCAGATTTCGCCCGCCTCGCCCTGGGCCACGTGATTGCCGTCGTCGTCCATCAGCGTCACCTTGATCGAGCGCGTCGGCTTGCCGCAAGCTGCCAGCTTTTCCGGCGCCTCATAGGCAAACTTGGCGACGTCCTCGGGCGGGAACCACGCGACGATCATCGGGCATTCCACCTGCCCATAGGCCTGGCACATGCAGGGCCCGAAGATCTCCACCGCCTGCCGCAGCTTCTCCGGGCTGCAAGGCGAGCCGACGAGGATGAAGATCTTCAGCGACGAATAGTCGTGCTGGCCGATCTCCGGGCTTGCCAGGCACTGGTACATCGCCGTCGGCGGCAGGTACATGTGCGTGACCTTGTACGCCGCGATCGTCCGCAGCACGTCCTCGGCATCGAAGCCGGGCAGGATCACCTGCGTCGCGCCCAGGCTCAGCGTCGAAAGCGCGATCGGCCCCGCCGCATGGGTGATCGGCGCGGAGACCAGCGCGACCGGGCTGTCCGTCCGCCCGCCCATGCCGTCCGCCGCGGTCTCGATCATCGTGCCCCAGCCGAGGTTGGTCACGTTGGCGCCCTTCGAAGGGCCGGTCGTGCCGCCGGTCGGGAAAATGCCGACCATGTCCATCAGGTTGGCGAAGGCATCGATCTCGGGCTCGACGAAATCGGCCTCGCTCGTCCCGGCCATGAACTCCTCGAGGCTCGGGTCATCGCCCATGCGCTTGTCGAGGCACACGAAATGCTGGAGCGTGGGGCAGAGGTCCTTGATCTGCTGGACTTCATCCGCCTTCGACGAGTGATAGACCAGCCACTTCAGCCGCACGTAGTTGATGTAGCCCGCATTGGCGTCGATCGCGTTGCGGGTGTTGACCGGGATCCACTTCCCGTTGGCCCGCCACATCGCGAGCAGCACCACCAGCAGCATGCCGTCGTTCGGGCCATAGAGCCCAAGCAGGTCCTGGTTCTCGAATCCGTGCTTCTGGAGCGCGGCGGCGATGCGTTCGGAGAGCGCCTTGGTCTCGGCAAAAGTCAGCTTGAGGCCGGTCTCGGTATCGATGATCGCAAGGCGCGAAGGATCCCGGTCATGGCCGCGGTCGAAATAGTCGATGGCACGCATTGTGCTTTTATCCCCAAAGGTTGATGTCCGGGCCGGGGGCCGCTTGGCCCAAGCGGTTCCGCCGTGCCGGCCATGACAGCAAACTCTCTCCCGACTCCGATCATCCGGCGCCGATTGTTAGTGTTGCATACTAAATCAGCTTGCCCGGCGGTTCAAGCAGCCCTGCCCGCAGAGGCAGGAGCAACGCCTTCCATCTAGGCTCGGACAGCCCCCGCCACGAAACGCTCCGGAGCGGTCAAGTTTCACGTGGGGAAATGTCTTGTCAGCGCGCCGCCATGCTCCAACGCAGCAGCCCGTCATGCCCGGAAAGCGGCGCCTGCAAGCGCGTCTCCGCCGTCCTCCGCAAGCCCTGCTCTTCCAGCAGACCGCGCAGCACAGTCCAGTCGCTCCACCGCGTCAGCCCCTCGACCCGCGTCGCCCCGGCCATCAGGCCATGGGCATCCCGCAGCGAAACGTGCGCAAGGTCGATCCCCTGACCGCCGCCAAAACTCGCGGATTCGGGCAGACGGCTGTCGTAGACCACCAATACCTCAGCCGCCCGCGCCCCTACCGGCACCGCAACGGCAACACCCGCGAGCGCCCCGCCTTTCAGCACCCCGCGCCGATCCATCCGCATCAGCCCGCCTTCCCGAGGTACCTGGCAACCGCGTCCAGCTCGACGTCGGTCACGTCCACCTTGGTCTGTCCCGGCATCGCGCCCTTGCCCATGCGCACCACGCTTTTCACGTAGTCCGCGGTCAGGTCCGTCCGGTTGGCAAGCAGGCCCTTGTCCGGCGTCTCGCCCATCATCATCCGCTGCTTGGTGAGCAGGTTGGTGCCCATCCCGCCGGTGAGATGGCAATAGCCGCAGTGCACCTCGAACAGCGTCTTGCCGTCCCCACCCGGCTTCAGCCGGTCACCCGCAGGTGCCACGGGCCGCATCTGGTAGGGCGGCGGCGGTCCCGGCGGAGGACCGGGCGGCAGGGCAGCAACAGAAGCCGCGCAAGTCAGCATCGCGGCAGCGAAGACAAACCGCTTCATGCCTTGCCTCCTCTCTGATCCGCATAGGCGGCAGGCCAGATCCCCTGCTTGCCCGGCGCCACCACCCCATTGGGATCGAGCGCGTTCTTCACCTTCTCGCCGAACCGGCGCAGCGCGTGGCCGTTGAAATCGAAGGTATCCATCACCGGGTCCATCCAGCCCAGATGGGTGCGGTATTCGGCATAGCCGGCCTTGGCCGTCTCGCTGATCAGCGTGTCGAACAGCCGCCGCATCTTCGCCACTTCCGCCGCATTGTCGCGGTCGTACATCAGCATGTTGACGTTGTTGGCAAAGCGCCCGCCGATCGTGAAGCTCGCGTAGAAATCGACATCGAAGTCCGAGATGATCTTGCGGCTGCGGTGCATCTGATCGAGCACATGTTTGCCCGTCGCCGGCACCACCGGCGAAAAGCCCATGTGCGCCCCGCGCCCGCCGATCCAGTCGCTCATCTGCAAGGGCACGGCAGACGGCACACCCATCGTGATCTCGACCCCGTGGATGTAGTCGCCCGGGTGCCACCAGTGCTCCTCCGGCGGCGCGGCCAGATTGCGCTTCATCGCCGCCTTGACCACATCGGCCTTGGCCTTGACCACGCCTTCCTCGCCGTAGAGCCGCAGCGCCACCTGCCAGTAGCCCAGCTTGTGCTCCTTCAGCAGCTCCTGCACCCGCGCTTCGGGAATCGCCGTCGGCTTGTCCCAGAAATCCTTGCGCTGGCCCTTCAGCACCATCTTGCCGAGCCAGCTCGGGATGAACACGTTCTGGTCGATCAGCCCGGAGATCTTGAGCGGGGCGATAGTGTCGATCACCCAGCCGATATCTTCCGCCGCCGGGATGTCGAACACCAGTTCGAGCGAGCTCTCCGGCGCGGGCTGCATCCACACGCCCGCCTTGGTCACGATGCCAAGATTGGACTGCGAGAACGCAAGGTCGAACGTCGGCCCGTAGCTCATCGGGAACAGGTGCCACGCGGGATTGCCTGCCATCGCGCCCATCCCGGTGCGCAACAGATCGCCATCGGGCAGCACCGCCTCGATCCCGCACAAGTTGCGCGCATGAAGGCCATAAGGCGTGTAGCCAATGCCATGTTCCAGCGCATTGCCGAGCACCGAACCCCAGGCATTGCCCGGCACCGAAAGCCACAGCGGCAGCTTCTCGCGCTGAACCGCCTCATACAGGTCGAAGAAACCTACCCCCGGCTCGACCACGCAATAGGCGAGCTTGGCATCAAGCTCGAGGATCCGGTTCATCCGTCCGAGATCGAGCACGATGGAGCCCGCCATACGTGGCGCCGCCGTCCCGTACCCAAGGTTCTTGCCACGCGCGACCGGCCAGAGCGGCGTCTTGTGCTCGTTCGCCAGCCGCACGATCGCGCGCACTTCCTCGACGCTCGCGGGTGCAATCGCGGCGCTGGCGGGCCATTCCTCCGGAGAGCCCGGCGCATAGACATCCGAATAGGCGTCGCGGTCGGCATCGCTTGCCATGACCCAGTCCTTGCCGACCACGCCCGCCGCAGCGGTGAGCATGGCATCGAAGGCCTTGGGGCTGACGCGGGGCGGCAGGTGCAGCTTCACCGGCAGAATTCTCCCATGCTTATTTTCTACCAATTGTTATCGTTGTGGCGCGAGAATTGGGAGCCGTCAAGCCTAACTCCCCCTCCTCTTCAGAGGAGGGGGCCAAGGCCGCCTAAGTCAGGGCATAATACCGCACGTGGTTGCCGTCCGGCCGCCGCTCACCGACGCCGATGAACACGTGCCGCGTCAGCCAGTCGTGCGGGCCCTTGCTCGTCTCGAAGGTCGGCTGCGCGCGCAGGTAGTATTCGGCATGCGGTACCGGCGCGCCACCGGCAAAGGCCCACTGCCGCAGCCGGTCCATCGTCCCCGGCTCACGTCCCCACAGGAACCCCTTGTTCTGCATGTAGATCAGCGTGCCGTCATCGACTTCGAGCATGTAGCGCGCGTCGAACACCGCCGTGTCATCAGGCCGGAACAGAGCATAATCCCCCCCCGAATTGGGCACGGCCCGGCCCTTCAGCCGCGGCCCCTCGAACGTTCCGCTATCGACATAGACCGCGCTGCGCATGCCGCCCGAAGGCACATCCGGCACCGCCTGCACCCGCGTGAACTGCAGGGTGCAGGCAAAAGCGAACTCCAGCCGGGGATTGTCGAGCGTCGAAAAGTCCATGGGTACCCCTCTCTTTGACCCATTCCCCAAAACCCGCTCATGCTGAGCTTGTCGAAGCATCATCCGCGACGGTCGCGCCAACACCCTTCGACAAGCTCAGGGTGAGCGGGTTTGGTTCGGTCCTCAATAATTGCTCAAGATCGTCAGGCTCGGCCCGTCGAGCGGCTTGCCCGCCTTCTGCTTCGCCAGCTCGTCGGCCCGCGTCTGCTTCTGCTGGTCGATCAGATAGGCGTGGATCGCATCGGCATCCCCGGACGAGAGCACATCGTCCCAGCGCGGCATCCCGCCCGGCACCAACGCGCCTTCGAGCACGATCTCGCGGAACATTGCGTGCGTCCCCGGCTGCATGCGCCGGAGGTCCGGGGTGATCGAGCGGTGCCGGTTGGCATGGCAGATTGCGCAATTGCCGAAGAACAGCCCCTGCCCGCGCGCGATGGTCTCCGCCGTGACGCCCGTCGCCTGCGCGGGAGGTTCGGGCGCGACTTCGAGGGGCGGCAGCAGCGGCGGCAGCGTGACCTTCCCCCCACCCAGCCTGAACACCAGCAGCCTGTTCATGTTCCCTCGGTCATAGGCGGCCGCATAGCGCGGCACGAACGGGAACCCGCCCCCGCCCCACCCGGCCATGACCGCCACGTACTGCACGCCGTTCACCTGATAGGTCATCGGCGCGGCCATGATCGGCGTGCCCGTCTCGATGGTCTTGAGCACCTTGCCCGTCTTCGTCTCGCGCACGTAGAGCCGACCGCCCACATCGCCGTGGATCAGAAGCCCCGAAGCCGTCGTCAGCACGCCTGCGCGGTCCTGCCATCCGGCTGTGTTCGCCGCCCACACGGTCTTGCCCGTCAGCGGTTCGATCGCCCGGATCTGCGCAGTACCCGGGTCCTTCAGCGCCTCGGCATAGGCCGGCAGCGCACGCACCGCATCGGCCATCGGCGCGGGGAACGCGCCCAGCGCGTCCTTGACATCGGTGGTGAAGATCAGTGCCGCATCGTTGTTGAGCCCGCGCGCTTTCAAGGGCTTCTGCCCCGGCGTCATGAAGATCAGGTTCCCCAGATCGAGCACCGCCGCATAATAGAGTCCCGTCGCCGGATCGAACGACGCGGGATGCCAGTTGCGCGCGCCGGGCGTCGCCGGAAACACGATCTTCGGCCCATTGGTATAGTCGCTTTCCCCCGGCGTCAGGATCGGCCGGCCCGTCGCCTGGTCGATCCCCTTGGCCCAGTTCATCCGCACCAGCGGATTGGCCTTGAGCAGTTTGCCGGTTCCCCGGTCGATCACATAGAGAAAGCCGTTCTTGGGCGCATGGAGGATCACCGAACGGTCCGCGCCATCCACCTTCAGGTGCGTCAGGATAAGCGGCTGGGTCGAGGTGAAGTCCCAGTTGTCTCCCGGCGTTTCCTGATAGTGCCAGACCATGCGGCCCGTCTTCGGATCGAGCGCGACAAGGCTGCCGAGATAGAGGTTGTCACCCCCCGCCGGGCTGCGCTTGGAGGTGGCATAAGGCCCGCCATTGCCGGTGCCGACCAGCAGAAAGCCCGTCTCGGGATCGAACGCGATGGCATCCCAAGGCGCGCCGCCGCCGCCCACGTCCCAGCGGCTCTTGGGGTCCCAGGTCCCCAGCGCCGCTTCCAGTTCGGGCGTCTCCTGCGGCCCCAGCGCCGGATCGTGCGGCACCACATGCCAGCGCCAGCGCAGCTTGCCCGTCTCCAGATCGAGCGCGGTCACATAGCCGCGCACATCGTATTCCGCGCCGCCCATGCCGATCACGACGACATCGCCCGCCACTTCCGGCGCGCCGGTCGAATTGTCGCCCTTCTTGCGGTTCTCGATGAAATCGGTCTTCCACACCACCGCACCGGTCTTCGCATCGAGCGCATACATCCAGCCATCGAGCGTCGCGACAAAGACCTTGCCCCGCGCCACCGCGACACCGCGGTTGACCATGTCGCAGCAGGCGGTGCGATTGAGCTGCATGTCGATATCGGGCTCGAACGCCCAGAGCTGCTTGCCCGTCGCCGCATCGAAGGCATAGGCCCGCCCCGCGACGCCCGAAGTATAAAGCACCCCGCCGACCATCACCGGCGTCGCTTCCATCCCCCGCGCGGTGCCCAGTTCGGCCTGCCAGGCAAGGCCCAGCGTGCTGACATTGCTAGCGTTGATCTGCGTCAGCGCCGAATGGTGCGTCTTGCCCGCATCCCCGCCCGGGCTAAGCCATTCAGACCCCGCCCCCACCATCGGCGGCGCTGCGCCGAGGGCCAGTGCCGCCAGCGCCGCGCAAACACCCTTCGACAAGCTCAGGGTGAGCGGGGTTTGTTTAAGCCGCACTCTCCCAACCCCGCTCATGCTGAGCTTGTCGAAGCATGCCCGCACAGACGCCCGCGCCAACACCCGCATCACAGCGAATCCCATGGGCTTGGCATCCGGTATGGCACCGTGATGAAGTTCGCCTCGATCTGCTCGATCATGCCGTGGTCGATCTTGAAAAGCTCGGCGATGTAGAAGCTGTGCGGCCGCCGCACCGGGCTTTTCACCCTCCGCCCGTCGGTCAGCTGGTACTCGTCGATGCGGCCCGAATGGTCGATGAAGCCATAGGCCAGCACCAGCCCCCGCTCCTCGTCCACCAAAGGAAACCGCCGCGCCCGCAGGTCATCGTCATAGCGGTAGTTGCCCATGCGGAACTGCTCCTCGCAGCCCAGCGCGGAAACCGGCACGATCTTGGCGAACTCCGGATTGCGCGTCGTCTGCACGCCGTTTTCCACCCGGTTGCAATCGGGATGGAACTTGGTGTGGATCGTCCCGTCGTTCCGCTGGAGCGTATCGAAATAGCCGTTGGAGAGCCGCACCATCTCATCGCGCGGCACCGGCGCCACGACTTCTCGGTGCAGGATCGGCTTGTCCCAGTAGCGCGGGTTCTCGAACTTGATGCCGCTGTCGGACTGCCGCACGATCAGCATCTCGCACTCGGCAATCGCCCCCGCCTCGTCGATCTTCAGCCGCAGCGTGAAGGCGGATTCCTCGATCGCCTCGATCACCGTGCCGAAGTAGCCGACTTGGCCTGTGCGCGTATCGGCAAAGCGCAGCTGGTAATCGCCCAGCCGCTGGATCGTGCCCCAAACCCCGTCACCGATCTCAAGCATCACATTGTTTTCGCTATGCTGTGCGCCCTTGGCCCAGGTCAGCCGGGTATGATCCCCCGCGTTCAAAGCGGCCAGGAACTGATCGAGTGCGGCATAGAGACCAACGCGGTCCATAATCTCTCCCATGGGGGCTTTACCGCCCTTCGCTTTCCGGCATACCGTATCAAATGTTAGAATAAAAGGGGAGAGAGTCGATGGCGCGGACCGCCGCCGAACAGGCCAACCATGACCTCGTGATCGAGATGTACCACAAGGTCCTCATCGCGATGGATAGCGGCGCGGTCGACCGCTACATTTCGCCCGATTACATCCAGCACTCCATGCTCGCCCCGCCCGGCCGGGATGCGCTGAAGGCCTTTCTCGATCACGTGAAGGTGGAATCCCCTGATGCGAAGCAGACCATCCACCGCAGCTTTGCCGATGGCGATCACGTGATCGTCCACACCCATGTCGAGCGCTGGCCCGGCGATCCCGGCCTTGCCGTGGTCGATATCTTCCGCTGCGATGGCGGCATGATCGTCGAACACTGGGACGTGCTGCAGGACGTACCCGCCCATCCCGTCAATCCCAACTCGATGTTCTGAAAAGGAAACCCCATGCGCCGCGCCCTCATCGCCCTCGCCTTGCTCGCTGCCCCCTCCGCTCACGCGGAGACCTGCAAGCTCACCCCCAAGCAGGTCGTCACGCAGTTCATGCAGGAATTCTATATCGAGAAGAAAGTGCGCTCCTCGTTCGAGACGTGGGTCGATCCGGGCTATATCCAGCACAATCCCTACGCCCAGACCGGCCGCGAAGCCGCGATCCAGTTCCTCACCAAGTTCGTCGAGGGCAATCCGGGTCAGAAGACCGACATCCGCCGCATCATCGCGGACGGCAACCTCGTCGCGGTGCACAGCCATGGCTGGCAGGAGGATGGCACCCCCGAACAGAAGCGCGGCTTCGCGGTGGTGGACATCTTCCGCGTCGAGGGCTGCAAAGTCATGGAACACTGGGACGTGATCAGCCCGGTCCCCGAGACCGCCGCCAACACCAACACGATGTTCTGAGGGGGGGGGGCCCATGCGCTTTACCGACAAATGCGTCGTCATCCTCGGCGGCAATGCCGGGATCGGCCTCGCCGCCGCAAGGATGTTCGCCGCCGAGGGCGCCAAACTCGCGATCACCGGCCGCAACCGCGAGACCCTCGCCGCCGCCGCCGAAGAGTTGGGCGCACTCGGCATATCCAGCGACATGGGCGATGTGGCGCAAACAAAGGCCGCGCTCACCGAAATCGAGCACAGTCTCGGCGGGATCGACGTCCTGCTTGTCAATGCCGGGGTCGGCGGGTTTGCCGCGATGCCGCACGTCACCGAGGAATTCTGGGACGGCATCCACAACGTCAATTTGCGCGGCGCGTTCTTCGCGATCCAGTCCGCGCTGCCACTGCTGCGCGACGGCGGCGCGATCGTCATCACCGGCTCGATCGGCAGCGAACTCGCGCTCGCCGGAAACGTCGCCTATGCCTCCGCAAAGGCCGGCCTGCGCGCCATGGCGAGGACCGTCGGCAAAGAACTCCTCCCCCGCAAGATCCGCGTCAACATGGTCAGCCCCGGCCCGACCGAGACCGAAATCTTCAAGCGCGGCGCCAGCGAAGCCGAAATCGAAGCCACCCGCGCGATGCTCGGCGGCGTGGTCCCCATGGGCCGCATGGGCGAGGCGGAAGAAGTCGCCCGCGCCGTCCTGTTCCTCGCCAGCAAGGAAGCCAGCTTCATCAACGGCGTGGACTTGTACGTAGACGGCGGCTGCGTGGAACTCGGATAACCAGGACCAGCTCTCCCCCGGAAAAGCCCTTGTCGGCCCGTGCTTGACAAGGGCCTTGGCTTTCCTTGTGCGGCGCGGCGCTCAAAGAAGAGCCCAGCCCCGTGTCAAGCACGGGGCGAAGGAGAGGTTACTGTCCGGTGTTCTGTCAAAGCGCGCTCGGCACCCCATCCAGCAGCAGGGTCTTGACCTCCAGATAGGCCATGAACCCCTCGCGCCCGCCTTCGCGCCCGATGCCGGATTGCTTGAACCCGCCATAGGGCAGCCCGAAATCCATCCTGAGGCCATTCTGCCCGAACCCGCCTGTGCGCACGCGCCGCCCGATCCGGTAGGCCGCATCGACATCGTGCGTCAGCACCGAGCCATTCAGGCCGAAGCGGCTGTCGTTGGCGATGCGGATCATGTCCTCCTCGTCCTCCGCCGGGATCAGGCTGAGCACTGGTCCGAAGATCTCTTCCTGCGCGATCCGGCTGTCGTTGGGCACATTGGCGAACAGCGTCGGCTCGATAAAGAAGCCCTGGTTGAGATGCGCGGGCCGCCCGCCACCGCAGACCAGATCGGCCACCTTGCGCCCCTCTGCAATATACATCTCCACGCGGTCCCGCTGCCGCTCCATCGCCAGCGGCCCCAGGTGCGCCGCCGGGTCATCCGAATGCCCGATCACCACCTTCGCCATCTCGCCCGCAATCGCCTCGGCCAGTTCATCATGCCGCGCGCGCGGGACGATGACACGGCTCAGCATTGCGCAGACTTGCCCGCTCATCATCGTGATCGTGCCCGTCAGCATCTTCGCCGCCACATCGATGGGAAAGTCATCCCGCACCAGCGCGGCCGACTTGCCGCCCAATTCCAGCGTGCAGCGCGCGATCCGCTCCCCGCAGACCGAGGCGATGCGCTGCCCCGCCACGGTCGATCCGGTGAAGCTCACCTTGTCCACGCCCGGATTGCACACGAGGTGATCACTCGCCTCGCGGTGCCCGTTGACGAGGTTCACCACCCCCGCCGGAAGTCCCGCCGCTTCCGCCGCCTCGGCAATGATATAGGCCTCCAGCGGCGTTTCCGGCGAAGGCTTCATGATCACCGGACAGCCCGCCAGCAGCGCATAGGCGACCTTGTTGGCCATGATCCCGAACGGCCCGTTCCACGGCGCGATGGCCGCCACCACGCCGACCGGCTCATAGGCGACGAACCCCGCCGCCGCCCCCATGCTCGGCCGCTGCTCGACGAACGCAAAGCCCTCCGCCATCGCCGCCAGCCCCTCCAGCACCGCGACCGATCCGGCGTGCATTGGCCCGGCAAAGCTCGCGAGTCCGCCCATCTGCGCCGTCCAGCACTTCGCCAGCTCATCGACCCGCGTGCGCAGATGGCCGACCATGCGCCGGAACGCCGCGATCCGCTCCGCCGGCGCCATCAGCGGCCACGGTCCTTGGTCAAACGCCGCGCGCGCCGCCGCGACGGCCGCGTCCATATCGGCTGCGTCCGCCTCGGCCACCCGCGCCACGACTTGCTCGGTATCGGGCGAGATCAGCTCGATCAGCCGCCCGCTGTTCGCGGCTACCCACGCGCCGCCGATGTAGAGATGCTCGGGATGCGCAATGGAGACGCCCTGGGGAAGCAAAGTCATGAAGAAAACGTCCTTTCAGGCAGAAGCATCAAGCGGCGGCGGCAAGGCGCATTCGACTTTCTCGATCAGCCCGCCGCGCGTGGTGTAGAAAATGAACTGGCGGATTTCCTGGCTCTCACCTGCCGTGATCGGAAAGAACCCCGTCGCGCCCTTCGCGTCCAGCGCCTCGCGCGTGAGGTCCTTTTTCGCCGTGATGCGCACGATCGCGTCGATGGCCGTGCAGGTCTCGCCCGCCGCAAAGTTCAGCACCCGCACATGCTCGTCCACATTGTCGTGCAGCCAGGCGTAGAAGTCCTTCAGTTCCTGCCGCGAGGTGATCACGATCCCGAAGAATTCCATCTGCGGCGGATCGACATAGAAGTCCGCGACCTTGTCATAATCGCGTGCGTTGAACGCGGCCAGATAGCGGTCGTAGGCGGCTCTATCGAGCATCTCGCTGACTCTCCCTTGGCGATGGCCGGATTCGGCTCCCATAAACACTAACAAATGATACGATTAGCGCAAGCACGCCCGGCAGCTTCATGAAAAAGGGGCAGCCCGCGCGGGACCGCCCCTTCCCCCCATGATCGGGACTGAATTCTGAGCTCAGAATTTCTTCTTGATCGTCACCCCCCATTCGCGCGGACGGCCCGGCTGGCCGGTGATCGCACCGGCGCCCGCACCCGTCAGGTCGAACTTGCTGAGGAAGTAGTACTTGTCGAACAGGTTGGTCACTTCGAACGCGATCGACAGGTCCTTCTTCACGTTCTGCCAGGTCAGGCGCGCATTGGCGATGGTGAAGCCCGGCACCTGCCCGAACAGCTCCGAAGGCGAACCCGGCGTCGGAGCCACGTCACCGCCGGCAAGGCTCGACTGATACGAGATGTCGAAGCGCGGCGTGAACGTGCCGATGTTGTTCACTTCGGCGTCATACTGGATTCCGAAGCTCCACTTGGTCTTGATCAGGCCGCGCGGTTTGGGCGAAAGCAGGCCGACAACCGCCGGATCGCTCGAGCACGGCCCCGATGCGCCGCCGACCACCGCCGGGTTCACGCACTTCCACTTCCAGTCGATGTAGCTGATCGACGCATCGATCTGGAGTCCGTCGACCGGGCGGGCAAACAGTTCGGCCTCGACGCCCTTCACATGCGCGTTGCCGGCATTCTGCGGCAGCGCGCAGGGGCCGGGGCCACCGAACTGCGGGCACGAGAGCAGGGTCAGTTGCGCATCCTTGAAGTCGTTGAAGAAGCCCGCAAGGTTCAGGCGCACGCGGCGGTCGAAAAAGTCGGTCTTCAGGCCGATTTCATAGGAGGTCAGCTTTTCCGGCCCGAACCCGCGCGCCTGCGCCGCGTTGAACGGACGCGGACCGACGCCGCCCGCCTTGTAGCCCGTTGAAACCGTCGCGTAGGCGAGCACTTCGGGCGAGAAGCGGTAGTCGAGCGAGACGCGGTAATCGACCCGGTCGCCGCTGAACAGCGCAGTACGACCCGTCAGCGCGGTGCCGTTGGGGCCGTCATACCCCGCCCCGTTGAGCGCGCCCACCCGGTCGAGGAACGGGTTGATGGTCGTCCCGTCCAGATTGTAGCGGAAGAACGTGTAGGCCTTCTCGTCCTTGGTGTAGCGCACGCCGGCCGTCAGCGTCAGCGCGCTGGTCGGCCGCACGATCACCGTACCAAACACCGCCTTCGACTTGGTGCGCACCGGGTCGTTGCCGATGAATTGCAGCGGGAAGATCGGCAGCAGGCCGACGCCCGGAATGTTCGCCGCGACATAGCGGATATCCTGCAGCGTGTAATAGGTCGTCTTCTCGTCCGAGTAGTAACCACCCACCGTCGCGTCGGCGATTTCGCCCAGCTTGGCGTTGAGCCGCAGTTCCTGGCTCCAGAACCAGTGGGTCAGCTCGTTGTTGCCGAAGCCGACGCGCGCCGGGGAAAGGTCGTTGTCGATCGAGAAGCTCGATTTCCAGCCGCGATAGGCCGTGATCGACTGCAACTTCAGGGCATCGTTCAGGCTGAAATCGATATTGCCGGAAACGCCCCAGCCTTCGTAGTCCGAAGACTGCTGCCCGGTCGTGGCCGCTAGCGGGAAGCCATTGAGCGGCGGAATCAGCCCCGCGACGAACGAACCCGCTTCCTGCCCGGTCGAGGTGTAGTTGCACCAGCGCCCGCAGATGAACCGCGAATCATAGGGAAGCCCGCCCACCGTCCGCACGTTGGGGTTCGGGTTGTTGGCATAGAGCAGCACTTCGGCGCCGTTGTTGTGGCTGTCCTTGGTGTAGTCGGCGCTGATCATCACATCGAGCTTGTCCGACGGATTGTAGCGCAGGATTCCGCGCAGGGCGCGGTATCCGACATCCCCGAGCTTGTAGCGCGTGCACTTGGTGCCGCCGGTGGTCGAAGGCTGGCCACTGCCGGGATTGGCGCAGCCATAGTCGAGCACGTTCACGAAGCCCTGCTGTTCGGCAAAGGTGCCCGAAATGCGCGCGTAGAGATTCTTGGCGATGGTGAAATCGGCGCTGCCGCGCAGGTTGATGCGGTTACGAATGCCGTACGTGGCCGAAAGGTAACCGCTGCCGTCGCCGGTCGGCTTGCGCGAGATGAACCGGATCGCGCCGCCTTCCGAGTTGCGCCCGGTCAGCGTGCCCTGCGGCCCGCGCAGCACTTCGACGCGCTCGACATCGAGCAGATCGAAGTTCGCACCTGTCAGGCGCGGATAGTAGACATCGTCGATATAGAGGCCGACGCCAGGCTCGTAGGCCGGGTTGAAGTCGATCTGGCCAAAGCCGCGGATGCTCGCGGTGATCGAGTTGCCGAACGCCGCCGAAGCCGGGCGCAGCACCACGCTCGGCGCCGAGTTGGCGATATCGGTCAGTGCATTGGCGCTGCGCTGCTCGAGCGCGTCGCCGGTGATCGCGGTGATCGCGATCGGCGTATCCTGCAGCTTCTGCGAACGGAACTGCGCGGTGACGACGATTTCCTTGATCGCACCGGTATCGTCCGAGGCCTGCGCAGCATCCTGCGGAGCCGTCTGGGCAAGGGCAGGCCCGGCCATGCCGAGCGCAAGGGCGCTCATGCTGCCGGCGGCGAGCAGACGCAATGATAGCGTAGGTGACTTTGCCATGGGTGATCCCCTCTCCGTGCACGGCCTTCTGCGAGGCCCGATAAGCTTTGCCGGTACGGCCTGATCGTACCAATTGATCGTACCGATTGTTAGTTAGACATACAAATTTGCACTTGGCAAGCCCCTCTTGCCGACACGCGTGGCGGGCGCGATAAGCGCGCGATGGCCACCACCTCTGCCCAACCCCAAGCCGCGCCCCAAGCCGCCCGCCCCGAACTCGATCTGGGCGAGGACGCCGCCCTCCTCGTCGATCTGCTCAAGCTCGGCACCTTCATCGCGCGCCCCATGCGCGAAGGCGTGGCCGAACCGATGGGGCTCAGCCAGAACGACCTCAAGATCATCCTCGCCCTCGGCGGCGAAGGCGAACTGGCGGGCCATGAGCTGTCGGACATCATGGGCCTGCCCCCGATGAACGTGAGCCGCGCGATCGCCGCGCTTTCCGAACGCGGCCTCGTCGAACAGGCCCCCGACGCCACCAACCGCCGCCGCAAACCGGTGCGCCTGACCGAGGCGGGCATGGACCTGTTCCGCCAGACTATCCCCGCAATGGCAAAGATCGGCGGGCACCTGTTCGCGGATTTCACCCCCAAGCAACGCGCGGTGTTCCACGCAGCGGCACAGGCGATCCTGGCGCGGATGACGGGGGGTTAGGGGCGAGGCTGAGCGCGGCGGCTTTTGGCCTTGGCGAGATCGAATACTGCCGTTCAGCTTACGAACCCGTTGCGGACGTTCTCAATTAAGCTCATAAAACGAAAATGGTCCGCTATTTGATCGCATTGTTCTGTTTGTGCCTGCTTGGATGGCTTACTTTAGAATTCACTGGGTATATCGTCGTTCATGACAAGACGGGCTTAGCCACTTCTGCGCGAGTTACTAACGGCGAACTGCACCAAAATCTAGCCGATCTTCCATTAGGATATTTCGTGGGTATTCCCGATTTGGAAGGCGGAATTGAAGTCCTCTGCTCTGATGGTTCAGAGGTCAGCGGAGGTTACGTCACCCGGCATTTGAAAGAGACAGTCACAGTGGTTGGCAGGGGGACATGCGAAAAGCTGGTTTAGGGATGACCGCAAACCACCCAACTTCAGCCTTACCGTCTCGCCGCACCGTCACCCAAAACCTGCCCTC